>CAYGTA010000316.1:0-5768 GCA_964352605.1 uncultured bacterium
GAGATGACTTGTACATCAAAGTAAGGGCTAAAGCCATGTTGCTCAAAAATATTTTTAAAGCTTTCAACTGACCCGTCAGCAACAAGCGCAACACGGTAGCCTTGGTCTTTTAAAGCAATAAGCAAATCTTTGGCACCCACAATGCAGTCAGCTGATAAAACAACGCCTCTTTCATCTTTGAGTTCGGTGCCTTCATCAATTAAAGTATCACCACAATCAAGAAAAACAGCTTCTAGTTTAGGAGCTTGCGCTAAAAGCTCGAGCCAGCCGTTAAGTCGCTCGGGTATCCAGTCTTTTAAGTCTTGCCAACTAAGTAAAGGAATGCTTTGTAAGTCGAATTGTAAGTCAAATTCGAAGCTAGCTTCAAAAGCGTGGGCTTTCATGAAGCGTTTGCAGCTTCGTTTTTCGGCTGCGCTTGCGCTTACTTTGCCTTCAAACATATGGTTAATGAGCACATCACCTTTGCCTGCCTCTTCATTACAGCTATTAGCAGTAAAGGGTCTTAATTTTTTAAGCTGTTCTGGGCTGCTTGCAAAGGCGTGCTTACCTGATTCTGAATAGACTTGCAGGCGGTCTTGGTGTTTAGGCAACTTTCCTTCGCTTGTTTCTAAAGCGTGATAGCCACCGTGAAAGCTGCCTTCAGCAAACATGAGTTCATCTTTGTCGTTTAGATAAACCCAGAGATGCTCGAGTTCGTAGAGGTGTTGTATATCCCAGTCCCACCAAATAGCGTACTCAATGGCGTAACTACAGTTTTCTGGTAATATAATGTCTCTTTTAAAGGAAGCTGACGGGCCTGACTGCTTAAAGATGGTGTATCCAGCGGCTAGCGGTAAAAAAGGCTCATGCTTGTCAAATTGAAGAATAGGTGCATGCTGCTTAGCAAGGCTAAAAGCTTCACCTAGTACAGGATTAGGGACGGTAGGCAAAATGGATGAAAGAGGCAGAATAGGTTTGATGAGCAAGATCCCTTTCGGTTATGCATTGTTAAAGTGTGAAAGCACCTTAAATAAATGTTTCGTTACAAAATCATATAGGATATAGCTTATGAGTGTCAAACAGAATAAAGTCCCACTAAGTCTAGCAGCAGACTACAACCCTGAAACCCATTTTCTTATGAACCGAACCGAAAACGGTATTTTTCATGAATCACGTAAAGCAGCTGCCTTTGCATTAGCTCTGGTCAGGAATGGCACAGAGCAAGATTTAGCACTCGCGGAAAAGGTCTTAGCAGGCGTGTTTAACTGCCAAGAACGCGACCCTAATGACCCTCACTATGGCAACTTTTACTGGATGCTCGAAGATGATGTCGTGCAAGACCTAAATGCAGTCGAGTTTTGCCTTGAACATCTCATTCCTTTAATGCTTGAACATAAAAACCGTTTAAACCAAAGCACCCAAACAAAGCTTACAGAAGCACTCGAGCTTGGCTTGGCTGAAATAGCTAAGTTAGATGTGATTGCTGCTTATACCAATATTTGTTTACTAGATATTGTGAATACCTGTCTGGGGGGTGAACTTTTAGAAAATGAGCAAATTAAAACACGAGGACGTCAAAAACTTAAACTCTGGATGAGCTTTACGGATGCTAACGGGACTGCCTTTGAACATAACAGCCCAACCTACACCAATGTCTGTATAAAAGCTTTAGCTCGTTTAGCAACGTACTCTCAGCATGAAGAAACAAAGCTGCGTGCCCGCACCGCTGCAGCTCGTTTGGGGCTTAGTGCAGCTTTGCATATTCATAAAGGCACAGGGCGCTGGGCAGGCCCGCACAGCCGGGCATATCATCCTTCTATTTTATGTGAAACACCCCCAGAGCAAGAACTACTACAAAACTGGTTAGCAAATAGCGCTATACCCGCATGGCTTTCAGACATACTCGAGCGCCCAGCAATGAACTTTGAAATAACGGAAACAGCCTCTCGTGATAGGCAAATTGGCTTAACGACCTATCAAACGCAAAGTTACGCTTTGGGTCTGTCAACAAAAGAGTATAGCGGTCAATCGAATGTACTTATGCTTCACTACAGTTGCCCTAAGGCCAAAACTCCCGGTGTGCTTTACACGCGTTACTTAACAAATGAAAAGTGGTTGGGTGACTTTTATCATGCGACAGACCGAACCAAGTCACGCAACATAATAGATGAAGGTCAATTTTATGGGGTTCAACAAGAAAACAAAGCTATAGGGCTTTACACATTGGCTCAAGCAGGTGTTCTGCATAGCGCAAAGCTCTGCCTCATTCTTTTAGGCGCAGACAAAGTTGATGAAGTTTGGCTAGGCGAAAACCAAATTCGTGAAAAAAGCTTTGAAACCCAATCAGATGAACTTGTTATTTTAACAAGTGGTGACGTTTATATTGCTGTTAAGCCTTTAAGTAGAAGCAATTTAGGCAGAAAAGCCAGCATGAAACTCGTAGAGCGCAAAGGCGACATGGTTCTAGAGCTTTACAATTACGAGGGTAGCGAAAAGGCCTTCTGGGAACTTAATTGGCCTGGCTTTTTTTATAAAGGCAAAGTTCAGTGCGGCTTTTATCTTGAAGTTGCTAGCAAAAGCGAGTTTGACAGCGCAAATGCATTTGCCAAAACCATTCTTTCGGGTAGCTTTAGTGATCACACAGACCCTGCACTTAATTTCACAGGAACAGAAGAGCGCTTATGGGCCGTTTCTTACCAACGAGACAAGAAAGAACTAGGTATTGAAATTGACTTACTCTCATGGCAACTAAAACGCCGCTGGACTGAAACAGGCACTCTGGCTTGGCCCATGCTCGAGTCTTCAATGGCAAAACAAAATGCCACAGGGTTTATAGAATGCAACGGCGCTACGCTCGAGTGTAACGCTGAATCAGCTTGGCTGTATGCTAATCCTGACAGTGACTTGTATGTTGTGGGTTATCACGGTAATGAAGCTGGTTCCCTGCGCTTAAACATGCCAAACGCGGTTGTTACGCTTGCTGCTATGAGCTTAGGAACGCTCGTGTGGCATAAGGGTGAATTAAAAGTTGATGCACTGATTGCAGAAGATATTAAAACCATTAAGAAGGACAGGTAATTATGAAAACACTTAATTTGGAAAGTATTTTAGAAGCTTTAAGCTTTGAACTAAAAGATAGTTTGCCTAAGCAAATGATGCAAAAAGGGCATCCTTACTTTGGTGCTTATATTAGCCCTCAATCTCGGGTAGATGAAGCGGGTCATGGGGGTACGAGTCGTTACCTGACAACGTGTGGCTTGTTGTTGATAGCTAAGCAAACACACAAGGACTTGAAACTGCCTGATGATTTATTAGAACGCATGACAGCAGCTTGCGATTATCTACTTCGTGCCCAACGAGATACAGGTAATATTGATTTACGCAATGTCAATTATGATTCGGCACCCGATACAGGCTTTGCAGTGCAACTCCTTTGTGTTTTTTATCAATTAGCACAGACAGTGCAAGATGCTGACTTTACTGCGAGCGTTGAACCCATCTTAGAAAAATTAGAGCACTTTATTCGTCGTGCTGCGCAAGGCATGATGACAGGTGGGTTTCATACCCCTAACCACCGTTGGGTTATTGTGGCCGCTTTGGCACAAGCAATGGCACTTTTTCCTGATCTAAACGCACGTGACTGCATTCGTTCTTATGTAGATGAAGGCTTTGATGTGGATGAAGAAGGCACCTATTTAGAGCGCAGTATTGGTGTTTATGACGCAGTAACTAACCGTTCTTTACTGCTCTTTGCTGAACATTGGAATAATGAAGCAGATATTACTAAGGTACATGAAGCAGTAAGTTCAAATCTCAACTTCAATTTACATTTCTTTCATGCAGATGGTACGGCAGAAACCGGTTTATCGCGACGTCAAGATTACGGTCGTCGCGACGTGCCTGTCCCCCTCATTGCTTCTTATTTGCATAGCAATGCGCTTAAGTCTAATCCTCTTTTTGTGAGTGTGGCGCAATGGCTCTGGGAGCATGCACCTTTAGAGCAAGGTGATGTTGCTTGGCAATGGCAAGCTTATGTACTTATGAAATATGGTGAACCTGAAGCCTCTACAGCGCAGTTACCCACAGAGTATAGAAAGCACTATCCTCTTAACGAAGTTTGGCGTGTTCGCCATGAAGACTTAAGCGCCACCGTTTACGGGGGTGTATCTAATCTCATGTCCGTTATTTACGGTGACGCTACCTTAAGCTGCATCAAAATTTCACAAACTTATTTTGGTATTGGCAATTTTGTGGCTAATGAACTTAGCGTAGAAGCTGATAAAGCAACACTGAATTATCATGGTTCTGTTCGCTTACATAAACCCGGTTATGAATTACCCCTTGGTAGACCTGTCGCTCGAGATGACTGGAGTCAAGCAATAGCAGAAAGAGACTATAAACCGTTACCCGCTATGGTGAGCAAACTCGAGCTTAGTTCACTTGAGGATGGTTTTGACTTTCACTATCAAACTTTAGATGGGCTTGATCAGGTTTTGGTGCAAATTACCTTTGACTTTCCGGCAGGTGGCTTTTGGGAAACTGAAGACACGGGTTTTAGAACACAGGCAGGGCAAGAAATCTTTTTGAAACGTGGCGCTGGAACAATGCGTTTTGGTAATGATGTTATTGAACTTTCAAACGGTTCAGGCGAACATTTGTATGAGCAGATGCGGGCAAGTGAGCCTGTAGCAGAGGGGCTTTGCCGTGTACTCATGACGTTTCTGACACCTGTTAATCACGCCTTCAAACTGCGTGTTTTTAGGGGTTTAGCTTAACGCCTGAGTAGCTTTTGTGCCTCTAGTAAACCTAGCATGAACTAGGGGCACTTAATTCTTATCTTCGCACTAGCTTTTAGCTTTAGTTCAGGAATCATAAATGAGCTTTCAAATGCTAATTGAAAAAGACATCTTAGCCTCTACATTTATAACGACACTCTTAGGCGAAAACCCCATAAGACTAGTGCCTTTAGAAGGCGGTAACGCATCTTTAGTTTACCGTGCAGACTTGCGCGGGGATTCCTCTCATGTTCTTAAGTTCTCTGACAACTCAACTGAGCTTCGTAGTGAGCACTATGCTTTAAAAGCTTGGTCTGAGCAAGGTGTCAAGACGCCGGACATTTATCAATTTACTCCCTTGCCTAGTGGGCTAAAAGGAGGCGTGTTGCATATGGAGTATGTGACAGGTCTTAACCTTTTTCCTTTGATGGAAAGTAAGGTTGTAGATTGCAGCAAAGTGTTACAAGATTTAGGCACTATGCTTGCAACTATGCACCAAGTAAGCGCTAAAGGATATGGCGCTATAGAAATAAACGCTGATGGCAGAATCGAAGGTAAAAGACAAAACTTTAGTGAAACGCTAGAATCTCAAGAATCATTAGATTTTATTCAAGCCAATCTGAGGAATGGCAATTTATCAGAGCGTGATTTACCCCTCATTGATTTAGCAACTAAATTATTAGAAGAGCAAGGTGCCACTTTAGGGAGCTGCCTTATTCACAGTGACTTTCGCGCTGGCAACATTCTTTATGACGCCTCTAGTGCGCAACCCTACACTGTTATTGACCCTAAAGCCACACTCAGCCATCCTTACCTTTGCTTAGCCTACTCACTCATTTTAGAAGAAATTCATGGTAAAAATAATCCTGCTGACTTGCAGCAAGGCTATGAAAACATAACAGCTATTGACCACGCAGCACTCCACGCCGCACGCTTTTTAAAAACACTCGAGCTTTTACCAAGGTGGGGTCAGCACGGTAGTCAATATGCAAATGCGTTACATAAGCTTTTTAG
>CAYGTA010000317.1:0-5723 GCA_964352605.1 uncultured bacterium
GTCGCACTGCTTTATAATTCCGACCTTGCCGACGTAGTCGAGACAACTTTGGGGACTACGCTCTGACCCACTCAGTCTTATGACACTTTCTAAGCAGTTTAGTATAATGCTGAGCAAAGGCAGTAATTGCTAGCAAAAAATAATGACTAAGGCAACAAAACTCGAGCTTAAACTAAGCCTAATTAAGAGCTTTATGAAATCTTTATAAAGCGTTTTTAAAGTAGCCCTATGACACCTACTGCGCAAGCAAGCGCCACAGCTACTCGTAAGAAAAGCACAACTCAAATTAGACTTTATGCTGATCTTGTTTTACTTGTTTCATTTATTCTGGCTAACATTCCGCAAGCTACTGGTATTCC
Source organism: uncultured bacterium (assembly GCA_964352605.1). Taxonomy (GTDB): domain Bacteria; phylum Deinococcota; class Deinococci; order Deinococcales; family Trueperaceae; genus JAHEBB01. Next base: position 360 of record CAYGTA010000317.1, read on the forward strand.
TATTCATGAGTGGGTTGGTTTGTTATTTGTATTTCCTCTCTTAGTGCATCTTGTACTTGATTGGAATTGGATTGTAAATGTTAGCAAGCGTCTTTTTAAGAAACTTCCAGGTGAAGTGCGCTTTAATCATTTTTGGGATTTGGTTATTTTTATCATGATGATTCTGGTACTTCTGTCAGGCATACTGGTTTCTGAGTCAGCTTTACCAAGTCTTGGCATCAACATAGCGATTGATCCTTTCTGGCAATCTTTTCATGATATGACTGCAAATCTCACCATGATTTTTATTGGTGTGCATTTGGCTATGCATTGGTCTTGGTTAGTATCTAGCTTTAAGCGCTATGTCTTGAACAAAAAAAGGGTGCAAGCATGACTTTCTTTAAAAAAACTGTTTTACCTGTACTGATTATTCTATTTGCAGCTAGTCTCGTTGTTTTGATTGCTTTACCTTTACAAGAAACTGGCTTTGCAGATGGCTTGCGCTTAGAAACTGTTGAAAGCACAGAGCTAACTGAATCCCCAGCAGAAAGCAACACCATGCCAGCAGCACTTATGTTCATAGCAGTTTCTCTAGGCTCTTTAATCAAAGTCGCCTTATTTATGGGCGTAGGCGGCCTTTTAACCACAGCAGGGCTCTGGCTAAGGCAACGCTTTTCTAAAAAACCAAAGCGCTCGAGTGTGAAAATGTGACTGACTAAGCTTAGCTTAGTTCGCTTTTGCTTATAGGCAGACCCTCCCCTGTCCACTCTGACATTGAGCCATCATAAACAGCTACGTTTTGATTGCCTGCCATTAAGTGCGCCATGGCGTTTAGGGTAGCTGCAATGCCGCCACCACAGTAAGTAATGACGCGTTCATGTTGAGCTTCTTCTTTTAGGCGTTGAGCTAGCACATCGTTAGTTAAGAAAGAGGCTGTTTCATCTATCAAATCTGAAAAGGGTAAGAGGGATGAGTCTTTAATATGTGCTTTCTCGTAAATATCTGCTGATAGCGTGTGAACCGTGCAAACACTGCCATCTTGCATGGCTGCCAGCACATCTTCTTTGCTAGCAAACATGTCGCTTCTAAGCTGACCCTCAAACTTAGCTTCTTCATAAACACAAGCGCCCTGCTCGAGCTTTCCGCCTGCTTTTTCCCAAGCTGCTAAGCCACCATTTAGTACCCGTACGTTATTATGGCCTGCGTAGCGTAGTAACCACCACGCTCTGGTGGCGCATGGCAGCATTTCTGAGGTGTAAAAAACAACGTGTGAATCTTCACTTATGCCTATCTTGCCTATTTGTTTGCCTAGCTCTGCTTCTGCTAACGCCATATAGCGGTATTTATTGTTTGCATCTGAGAAGGCGTCATGGTCAAAAAAGGCTGCCCCTGCAATGTGTTTTTCTTGGTAGCTTTCAAATGCAGTTGGCTCTTCTTCTTTACGGTTAAACAAAATGCTTGCGTCATAAATGCGCAGCTTAGGATTATCTAGTTGCGCAATTAGGTCTTTAGCTTCAATGAGCATATCTTCTCGGTTCATCACTCGGTCTCCTTTAGTTAAATCTTTTAGTTAAAATAATATATCCAACTAGAACACTCGAGCTAAGCTCTTTTTATAGTCTCTGTCATCAAAGTGTTGCTAGTTAGGCTAGGCCAGCGCCATGCAAGCCACATAAGACTCGTTAAGAAAATGATTTGCATGCCTCTAAAAAATAGGTCATCAAGGTCTGCTGGTCCAGAAACAAACATAAACACAATCATTAAAGGTGCTAAGAGCAAATTAAGCCAACGATTAATAGTATAAGGCAAAACTTTAGACAAAATAATCATGACGACGGCAAGCTCGAGTACTATGCCAGCGGCTAGTAAGGTAGTTTCGGTCATTGCGACGCCGTTGACGGTTCCTGACATCATTTCTTCTAGCAGGCCAGGCCGAAATAGCTCGTGAATGTCTCGAACGAGCATGGTAATGAGTACACATATCCATAAAGTTGAAAGTCTGTCTTTGGTTTGTAGCGCACTAAGTGTGTGTTTCATAGTCATACATTTCCTTCTTTCATTAGCTTTTTTAGGTCGTTTTTAGAGTTGAGCTTTTGAAACTGACAATGCAGTTTGGCTGCGACTTTGGCGGCTTTGCTTGCGAATGAGCCATTCGGCAACGGTTAAGTTAATAAGCCAAGCAAGAATCATGAATAGGTCTCTTGGTAGTCCTGTTAATTCTCCGAAGAGGAGCATGATAGGAATGCCTATAAGCGCTTGCGTGCCTGCACCCTGACCAATAGCGTAAGCTCGAGTCATCCATGCGCGGTGTTTGGCTATATCTCGTTTAAGAATAGCTAGGTAGGCAAACATGATGGCTAAAACCATAGTGCCACCAATGACTAGCCTAAAGCCGTAGAGTAAAATGCCTTGCAGTTCTTGAGGTAGTGGATAGAAGATAGTCATCCAGAGACCTGAAAGGCCTGCTGTAATACCAGCGACAATAATCACTTTACCCATACTTTTATGCCATTTTGGGTTTTGCTGCCTAAAGCTTGGTGCAAATTGAAATGCACCTAATACTGAGTAGATGCTTACGCTTATTATGTGTAGAACGACGGGTACTGGCGAGGCAAAAAATCTAGCGTTAGCTGGCGTGACTTCTGCGCCGCTAGCTAGTTGAACTAGGCGGTATATGCCGCCCAGAAAGGGAATGAGACTTAGCAGAATAAGTGCGCTAAGTATAAACCAGTCGGTTTTTATAAGCGTTTTTCTTTTAGTTTGATTCATAGCTTTGTTTCTCCTTAAAAAGTGTTTTTGACCTGTTTTTAGACTTAAAAAGACAAGCAGCTTGCTATGCCCCATCATTTAGAGGCTTATAACTGTATGACTGTTTAAATGTGCTTAAAAAATTTGGCTCGTGACTTTGCTAGCTAGAATCATCTTCAAAAGAAAAGACTTCTTCTAGGGGGGTGTTGAACACTCGAGCGATTCTGAAGGCTACTTCTAGTGAGGGTGAGTAGCTTGCTTTTTCTATGGCGACTATGGTTTGTCTGGTTACGCCGACTTTGCTGGCGAGTTCTTTTTGGGTCATTTCGTTGTTATGAAAGCGTAGGGTTCTTATGGTGTTGCTGATTGGGCTTTTTCCCACCTTAGACGCCCCTTTGGTAGAGCAGTAGTCTGAAGCTGTCGCCTATTATTTGGGCTAGCACGCCAAAGAAGATAAGTAGGCTGAACATGGTTAGGGGGGGTTGACCTAGCACGTAGCTAAGCATAGCAAGTGCAACGCCAGATGAGGATAGCGTGTAGGTAATTTGTGTGCCTTTTAGATCTATGAGTTTGTCTCGTTCATCTGCGAAGTCTTCTATATCTATGTCTTTTTCACCTGTTCTTGCGACTTCAACAATGGCAAAAACAATGTGTGTCAAGATGGTTGCGGCAATAGTTACAAAAATAGAGAGCGCAATAATAATGAACCAAAGGCGAGATACATTACTTTGATTAAAGGCATCATTTTGAATGAGTTGCGTTAGTCTTAATAAAAAGAATAACAAAATGATCACAAAATTCACTAAAGAAACCATTGTATTTTTTTGCTTAAAAGTCATTGCTACTCCTTAGTTTAGTTACCTTGAAAAGTAAATTATATTATACACAGGGTAAACTATATTATACCTTGTGTCAAATATTTTTTACACTTAAAGTGAAAAGTGCGTGCCTGACGCAATTTCTCAAAACCCAAAAGTAAGAATTAAGCCAAGAAATCAAGAACCTATAGCAAACCAACAAGCACGCAACATAAAATAAACAAGCAAGGAGGCGTAGCCCATGCAAATAAAAAAAGACCCCTTAACAAGCCCTGAAATTATTCAACTCTTACAAGAACACCTAAATAACATGCTTGAAATAACCCCCTCAGAAAGCGTTCATGCTCTTGACTTATCAGGCCTACGCGCGCCCGAAATCAGCTTTTGGTCCGTCTGGCAAAACAATGATCTCTTAGGCTGCGGCGCACTTAAAGAGTTAGACAAACACACAGGCGAAGTCAAAAGCATGCGCACCAAAGAACAACACCGTGGCAAAGGCGTTGCCTCAAGCATGCTTGAACACATCATCAGCGAAGCAATAAAACGGAACTACACGCATCTGCACTTAGAAACAGGTGCTTTCCCTGAATTTAAAAAAGCTCGAGCGCTTTACGCTAAATACGGCTTTGACTACAGGGATGCTTTTGGTGATTACACAAATGACCCTAATAGTGTTTTTATGACTAAGAAACTGTAGCCCAATAGAGATATAACGGTTTTTAGGTTAAACACAGCATCGACTTAGCCCATCCGTTTTTACTCAGCTAGTTCGGCATTTAAAACGCTTAGCTAGTTTTAAATGCAAAAGGCTTTATGAGGGTGGCTTACAGCAGTTTTATGAAATCTTGCAGCAGCAATTATGTCTGTAAAGGCTATTCATCTAAACCAAGCGCTTTATTTTGACGAGATACCCATGCATAAGATACACCTAAGGCAATGACCACAGCAGCTAAAGAAAGAACTTCTAGGGCACTAATTTTATCAAAATCAAGCACAATGACTTTTCGGGCAACCGCCATGAGTGCTGTTGCTAAAACTAACTTTACAGACAACTCGGAACTTCTAAGGTAAATACGGATGTTAACAAAAATCTCAATGGCCACCAGAACAGCTAAGAACGCAGCAAAACTCTCAAAAATATCACTAATGTTGAGTAGGTAAACGGGTGGTGTCATTAAGCGTTGAAACAAAACATAAATAACATCCGCAATGCCAAAAAAAATGACAATAACCATAAGAACAGCTAGAATCTTAACGGCAAATCGAATGGCATAGTGACTAGCACGAATTAAGGGATCAGCATCATCGAGAGGTAATTCAATATGTACATCATTATCTTTTTTTGAACTCATAAGAAACCCGTACTTTCTTTAAAAATAGGTTTTTAAACCTTCATTATGTTGACTATAGTAGTTGCTAATAATACCTTTATTATACGAATAATGACGCTTTAAACCGTACGTTCAAAGACTTTCTGTATTCACCAAACTCAAGCCAATCTCAGTCAAAAAAGATTTCAGCTTTGACTGAGATTAGCTTACTCATTGCAGTTCCAAGAAACATTGCAGTAGCGACTGAGTTGCTTTGTTTTTACTGTCCTATAGCAGTTTTCATCTTTAACACTACATCAACTTAGCCCATCTGTTTTTACTCACCTAGTTCGGCATTTATTGCAGTTCCATGAAACATTGCACCCTTGGCTGAGTTGGTTTGTTTTTACTCCCCCGGGTCGCACGAATGGTCTGATGGTGCAAGCATTCGTGGAAATGCTATAAATGTTTAATTGTAGAGCTTAGCTAGCTAAATAACTTTGCTCTAA
>CAYGTA010000318.1:0-5718 GCA_964352605.1 uncultured bacterium
TTTTGTTTTTGGCTACGCTTATGAAGCCTGCGCTATGTAGTTTTTGAACTATTTTTGTGACGCCGGGTTGGTTTATTTCCATGGCTTCGGTGAGATCGTTTATAGAGTGGATGGTTTTGCTGCTTCTGTTGAGGTGGTTGAGTAGTGAGAATTGAGAGAGGGTTAGGTCTTGGGGTTTGAGTAGTGTGTTCATGCGTGTTGTGTAGAGTTGGTTGCTTATACCTAGGAAAGTTGCGGCTATTGCTGCGGCTGGTGGTTGTCTCATAGTTGTACCTCTTGACAAAACATTCCTAAGAATATAACATATATTCCAAGGAATAAATAATACTTCCTAAAAACGAAAAGAGGAACAAAAAATGATCAGAACTTACCAAACCCTAGTTAAGCAATTAGAAACAAGCCTAAGCAAAACAAATATCTTCTTAAACCTCTTCATTGCACTATTCGCCTACGCAGCCACCAGAATCACCAACATCATCCTTGACATAAGCTACGCCGCCTCGCAATACCCCGTACCCTTCTACGTAGGGCAAACCGCCTTCAAAGGCGAAACCCTAAAAAGCTATTACGCCGCCATGCTCAACAGCAACACCCTAGACATTTACTGGAGAACCCAATTCATTGACTTTAGCTTCATCGCAGCTATCTTCACAGCCGGCATCATCGTGTCGTTATTTCTAGCCCGCCTACACACAAAAGGCAGCTTCTTTTACAAACTCAGCTTCCTTGCCGCCATCCTTGTACCTTTAGGCGCTAGTCTAGACATACTCGAAAACCTGACATCTTTCATTATGCTAAGCCAACCCCTAGACTTCGCAAACTGGATAGCCTATCTATACTCGAGCTTTGCTGTCCTTAAGTTTGCCGCTATAGGCGCAGGCTACATTATCTGGATGATCTCCCTACTTGCCTTTGCAGTCAAAAGTCTGTTTAAGCTAGTCAAACGAAGCAAAAGCGCGTTAGCCTAAGGTACTTTTAAAGACAGTTGTTAAGCTTTACATTCTCTTGATTTGCCTCTGGTATTGCAATGCCAGAGGCAAAAAACGTAGTAAGGTTTAACTATGATTCGTTATATCCTCAGAGTAATAAGCAATTTAAAACTAAAATCTGAACCGTCTCTTCAAAACACTCTAGACTATGCTAGGCAAGACCAATGAAACAAGCATTTAACTTTGATAATACCTACGCACGTGAACTTGAAGGCTTTTACGCACCATGGCAAGCAGAAGCTGCACCCTCACCAAAACTCATACAACTAAACCTTGACCTTGCTGCCGAACTCGGTTTAGATGCCAACTATCTTCAATCAGTAGAAGGCATTTTGAACCTAGCGGGAAACCGCTCACCAGAGGGCGCAGAAAGCCTAGCTATGGCCTACGCAGGGCACCAATTTGGCGGTTTCTCACCTCAACTAGGAGACGGCCGAGCTGTCTTAATAGGTGAACTCATAGATACAAACGGGCAACGGCGTGATATGCACTTAAAAGGCTCAGGACGCACCCCCTTCTCAAGAGGCGGTGACGGCAAAGCAGTCTTAGGACCTGTCTTAAGAGAATACCTCATAGGCGAAGCCATGCACGCGCTAGGCATACCCACCACTCGAGCTTTAGCTGCAGTGAGTACCGGTGAAAAAGTTTTCCGAAATGGTTATGAACCGGGCGCAGTACTAACAAGAATTGCGTCTAGTCATTTGCGTGTGGGCAGCTTCCAGTTTTTTTCAGCAAGGAGTGAAGATGACAAAGTACAGACCTTAGCTGATTACGCAATTGCAAGGCATTATCCTGAATTAAAAGAAGCTGATAATAGATACTTGGCTTTGCTTAGCAAAGTAATTGATAAGCAGGCTAGCTTGGTCGCCAAATGGCTTGCCGTTGGCTTTGTACATGGTGTCATGAATACTGATAACACCACCATTTCTGGTGAAACCATAGACTATGGCCCTTGCGCGTTTATAGATAACTACGACCTGAATGCGGTGTTTAGTTCTATTGATCATCAAGGTCGCTATGCTTATGGTAATCAAGCAGGCATTTTGCAGTGGAATATGGCCCGATTTGCTGAGACGCTCCTTAAACTCATTGACCCAACAAATCAAAAGAATGCCATTGATTTAGCAACACAAGAACTTGAAGCCATGCCAAGCAAATACGAAGGCTACCTCATGCATGAAATGCAGCATAAGCTAGGCTTAGAAAGTCTAGAAAATGACGATAAAGACCTCATAACTCAGCTCCTTAAAAGTTTGCGAAATAATCATGTTGACTACACGCAGTTCTTTCGAGCTTTAGCAAAAGCTGCTCAGGGTGAACAAGATGCAGTTTTAGAGCTATTTAGTAAACCCCAAGATTTTATACCTTGGTTAAAACGTTGGCAGCAGCGAATAAAGCAGTCACAAGATGCCCACCTAACAGCGCAACACATGAATCAAATCAACCCTATTTACATACCCCGAAATCACAAAGTTGATGAGGCCTTAAAAGAAGCATCAGAACAAGGAAACATGACGCACTACGAAGAGCTATTAAGCTTAGTGCTTAAGCCCTACACAGAAATAAAAGGAAAAGAAGACTTCGCAGCCCCACCACCAGAAGGAACAGCACCCTGCGTGACCTTCTGCGGGACTTAAAATAGGTTTGTACGCCTCTAATGCTTTGAATTTCTAAGAGTCACCTTATGACAGCCCTATAAGGTAGAGGCAAAATAATAGATGCTATGAACACTCGAGCTTCAAGGTTTTACTGCTTTAAGACCGTGTTATTCTTAATTTGCTTCATACTTTAAAATAGGAGTGCCTTATGTCTAAAGGTGACATCTTTAATGACCAACCGTTCCAGTACAAAGATAAATTTAGTGGCTGCACCGTTACGCGCTTAACGAATTACACTGGGCATTCAAATCACCTTTATTTCACTGACCCTTGCTGGTTTAATGATGCCCGATCACTGATTTTTATTTCTGATCGTAATGGGCAAAGCAATCTCTTTCGTTATGACTTAAATGACCATCGTATTATGCAATTAACAGACCTTTCGGGTGAGAGTCTCGAAAATGAACGTGTTTTTGATAATCGACCTCAGGGTGCGTATAGCAAGGCTAACGGTAAGTATTATTACTGGTGGCAAAATGGCCTTTATGAACTGAATGTTGACAATGCACAAGAGCAACTCATTTACCAAGCACCCCCTGAAAAAGTCTTAGGCATTCATGCTATAAGCTCAGCAGATGGTAAGTACATTTGCAACATGATGCGCCCACGCTTTGAAGATGCGGAACCTGAAATCGATTACCCTTACTCAAGATTTCCTAGTTTGTTTCCACGCAAGCCCCGCACGCAGATTATTCGCATAGAACTAGCAACAGGCAAAATGGATGTTATTCATGAAGATGACCGCTTCATGACGCATGTGAATCTATCACCAACACAAGCTGACATTCTTACTTTTTGTCATGAAGGACCTTGGCATTTGGTTGAGCAGCGCATTTGGGGCTTAAACATTCATAGTGGAGAAACTTGGAAAATACGCCCACAAGATGACGGTGAATTTGCCATAGGTCATGAGTACTGGTTTGCAGATGGTGAACGTATTGGCTATCACGGTCGCCCGCGAAGTGGCAAGGGAGATCATGTTTTTGGTTACCTTAAGTGGGATAATACTGAGCACACTGAACTGAGATTTCCATTTCACTCATGGCACTTTCATAGCCTAGATGAAAAACTAATCGTTGGCGATGGCACAGCCACAAATCAAGCAGCAAATCAACCATTCATTCAGTTATTTCAGTTAAACGGAAAGCACTATTCAGGACCCAAAATACTGGCAACGCACCGCAGTACCTTTAATCATCAGCACTCGCACTGTCACCCTCGCTTCTCACCAAATGGTAAATCAGTACTGTACTCCTCTGACTTAACAGGCTACGCAAACATGTATCTGGTTGAATTTGATGATTACGCATCACTCCCAGATTTAACACCCGAGTTGCAACCATAAGCAGTAAAATAAAAAACTGGTGAGCATACACTCGAGTGGTTTTTGAGCTTTCAACTTTTAAGATTTGCTGCGTAACAGGGTTTATACTTAAAGCTAATTATGAATAATTTACATGATGTCGTCATGCGACGCCCGCATTTAAAAGATGTACCTGAGTTACTACCTTTAGAAGAAGGCTACAGCTTAAAGCAGCTTTCTAGTCAAGATGAAGAAAGCTTAGCAAGCTTGCTTGAACTAGCGTTTGAAGAAGCATGGGATGTTCAACGGGTTCAAGCACAACTCACACAAGCAAATGATGTAAAAGCCAGCTATGGTATTTTCTATAAAAACAAATTGGTAGCGACAGGCTCGAGTCAGTATCTGCCTGAAAGGGCTACTAAGGGTGGTTTTCTGCACTGGATAGCTACGCATCCTGAACACAGGCGTAAAGGTTTAGCTGCAAGTCTAATTAAGCAGCTATTTGAAGATTTTAAAGAGCGTGATTATGAAACGGCTTGGCTTAATACCCAAACTTTTCGTATAGCAGCTATTAAAGCCTATCTGAATCTAGGGTTTATACCAGTTTATACTAAAAAAAATGACGAGCTTATTTGGTCAACATTTTTTCAAAATCTTGATAACCCCCATAGCTTTAAGACTTAGTTTTTAAAATCACAAGAGAGCAGCATAGCCTGAAAGGCTTGAAAGAATGCCTGCGCTCTTGTGGTTTACTGAGCTAGCTACGCAGGATTACCCGCAGTTGTTAATAACTCGAGCTGTTCTGCACTTAGCGTGATGCTTAGTGCGCCAAGGTTTTCTGTAAGTTGCTCTGATGTGCTTGCTGAAATGACAGGTAAGACGCTTGGGCTACCTTGCAGCATCCATGCCAAAATAACTTGATTCGCTGTAGCATTAAGCTCAGCAGCTACATCTTTTAAAGCGTTTAAACGAGCGTCATTATCTGCACTTTTATACTGCTCAGGTAAAGGGCGATCATCTCTTGTGTATGCACCTCCAAGTAGGGGTGAATAAGCTAGTAAAGTAACATCAGGGTTTTCTTGGCAGTAATCTAATAAGTCTTCATTACTAGCTAATTGGGGGGTGAATTTTGCGCCGGGTCTGGGGCGTAAGTAACTATGGCGTTGCTGCACACCACAATACTCAGCCCAACTGTTTTGCTGACTAATGTTTTTTGCTTCAGCAATGCGCCAAGCACGCATGTTACTACAGCCAATATGATGCACTTTGCCTTCTTCAACTAACTGATTAAAAGTTTCAAGGGTTTCTGAAAGAGGGTCTTCTCTATGATCTTTATGGGCGTAGTAAAGATCAACATAATCTGTCTGAAGTCGCTTTAGGCTGCCTTCAAACTCGCTAAGAATGAGCTTTTTTGATAAGCCATGACCCTGCTTAGGGGTGTTAAAACCTACCTTAGTTGCAAGGAAAAGCTGATCACGATTATTGCGTGCTTTCATCCATTTACCTAAAATAGCTTCGCTTTCGCCACCTTCACCACCCTCGTACCAGTAAGAATAATTGTTAGCTGTATCAATAAAGCGCCCACCTGCTTCAAAATACTGATCTAAAATGGCAAAAGATTCCCTTTCATTTTGCAAAGTACCGCAACGCATTGCGCCAAAGCAAAGACTACTTAGCTGTTTGCCAGTTTTTCCTAATTCCATGGTTTTCATTGGTTCCTCCTAGCTAGATTCAACAGTATACGATTACAGCTTTATACTAAGCTGAA
>CAYGTA010000319.1:0-5718 GCA_964352605.1 uncultured bacterium
ATGGCAACCTCCATACTTATAAGTATAAAAACTTAGCGTGACACAAGCGTTACAAGACTGAAATCCAAAGAATTCCATAACGCGATTCTAGCAACCGCATTTCTGATAATTCTAAAAATATGGTTCAAAAGATCAGGGCCTAAATTATTTAGGTGTTGTTTTTAGACCTTGGAAGTTTTATTTAATCAGGTGGATTCAGCCATCTGATCGTGGTTACAGGTGCAAGGTCAAAGTCAGGAAAGAAAGGTACATTCCAGTTAATATCATATTGCAAGCCAATGTTAAATACACTGTTAGTACTTATAGGACTAATATCCATAGGAGCAAAACCCTTTACTAAACCATTTGTTGTGCCTCTTAGACTGGGTTCAAGTGTGTAGTCAACCGCTTCTTCATTATCAGGATTACTTAGAAGATTTGCATTATTGTAACTAGATACGACGAGTCCTTGAGTTAGATTAGCTATGTGTACATTCGTGACAATAGCTTTGGTAGTCGTGTTAGCAAAAAGAGTTTGGCAGTGAATGTCCCCTGGTGTATTCGCAACACCATAGCGTGATGCACAGTTATGAAGGTCAACCGTTATAGCTATGGGTGTGAAAGTTAATGTTTCACCTTCTCTTACTTCTATAGGTCCTTCATCTGTTCTTTCTAAGATGCTGACTGTGCCATCGTAAATAATAGCGCCGCCAAAAATTACGGCATTAGCTTTTAGAAAGTCAGGAACTGCGTTTTCATCTTGATCTATTGAATTCAAAGCTTGACCATCACTTGTTTCCTGAAACTTTAAATTAAACAGAGGGTAGGCAGAGCCTTCTGAATAACCAAATTCTTCAGATTCGAAAACGCTTGTTGACATTGCACGAAAGTTAAGTTCTGGATTTAAAAACGGTTTGAGATCTTCAATAATGCCGTCACCGTCGACATCGTGAATGCCTACAAATTGTGTGAAGTTAATAGTGCGGATTAAAGAGTTTCCTTCATAGCCAAGATATGGGTAGGTTTGTGCAAAATTCAGATTAGAATTTGTAGTTGTTGCGCTAATCACAGCTGTCATAAAAAAGTCAGTTTCATAGGTTATATCAAAAGCTACGGTATGAGATTTACCTTCATCATCTTCTGCAGTTATGATGATGGTAACGGGTCCCACAAAATCGAAGTCTCCATCGCGCTTATCTGGAGGCAGGTAATTCTCATCATCAGGGTCAAACTTGGAGCTCCTTTCAGAAATTTCAGCCACGCCACCAAAGCCTACATCCATAGCGATAATTGTTTGATCTACTAACTTATCTTCGTTTTCGTACCCCCAAGAGAACGTCACTAACTCGCCAAGATTAGCCCTTGGATTAGTAACTTCTATAACGTGTAAACCTAGTGCTGGCGGTGCTTCTGGTGCTTCACCTACTGGATAGGGTCCACATGTACCAGCTGTAATAATAATTAAGACAAAAACCCAACCAAGATAAAAGAGATGCCGATTAATATTCATAGCTCTTCCTTTGCTTTTGTATTGATTAAGATGGAACTGGTCAACCAAACAATGTTGGTTGACCAGTTTAGGTTATTTAATGGTGAGTGTAATTCCTCTTAAAGGTGTGCCGTCTGTAGGTACAAAGCCACCGCCCTGAACCATTTCAGCATTAACACGACTTAGCCTTAACTCGTAGGTTTTAGAATCAGAGGAAGGTGCTTGAACACTGTTACAGCTTGCGAGAAGGATGCCACAAAGTAGTACTGCTGTTAGGCCCAAAGTGCGGTGACGTTTTAAACTAATATAGCCAAGTGCCAAGAAGCCTAATAAAGCTCCCCCCAAGATCTGAGCTAATTGATTGTTTACATCAACTGTAACGACAAAACTTTTATTGGCATTAGCTGACAGTTCGACTGGAGCATTTAGATTAAGCGTTAAATCGCCATTGTCTTGGCTAAAGTTGCCGGTGCCAAGTAGGGTATCGCCTGCGTCTTGCCTTCCACTATTATTCGTGTCGGCATATAGCCTGACAGCAGTTAAATCAAGGCTGTCGCTGCCAGAGCCACTACTGCTAAAGGTCATTGTTTTAACCCTTACACTCTCAGCTAGAGGGTTGCTCAATGTAAATGCCAAGACTGATACATTGTTACTACCTACATTCAGTTCAATATCACTCAAGCTTGAAAGATTAGCGCTAGCTTTAATCATTGGCACCGTCACTTCACTACTAGTTGTGCGGGTCGTAACGCTATCTTGATTATTGCTATCATCATTATCAATAGCCTGGGCTCTTATAGTGGCTGAGAGCGTGACTTCAGTTTCGGTCGTGGGGGCTTTTAAAGTAAGAGTAAATTCACGACTTTCATTAGCTGCCAAATCAGTCATGCAGATAATGAGGTTATTTTCTTTTTGACAATCTTCTGCTGAGACAAGACTTAACGTGTCAGGTAGCTCAAGAACAGCTGACACATTGCTTACTGCGTTATTACTAGCGTTAGTTAAGGTAAGTAAATAGCTTAAGTCACTCGCTGTTTGTGCAACACTTGGCCCTGAAAGATCGATGCTTAAATCAGCTTCGAGTGTAGCTGCCACAATAACGCTGTCAGACTGAGCAGAATCATTTTGACTATTTGAATCTGGTGTATCAGTTAAAAGCCTGAACTGACTTATTTCTGTACCTACCGTGTCACTTGCTTTGAGAGATAGCTCAATTCGCTGTTCACTGCCAGCTTCCATGTCACCAAGGGGGCAACGTATAGTTTGGCCAGTTACACTACAACTCGCATCATTTGAAACATGACTTACATTCGACGCCAACGTGCCCTCTAGCACCACATTTTTTGCAGGAACATTACTATTAACTGCAACCCTAAGTGTTTTGTCAAAGCTTTCACTAGGCTTTAAACCAATTTTCCCCACAATATCTAAACTAAGATCTGTTGCAAGCTGCGCTTCTTCAACTTCAATACCACCACGCGTACTATTGTTACTAGTTACAGGATCAGAGCTGCGACTAATAACCCTAACCTCATCGGTAAATGAACCTTCAGCTGTTGCCATGACATTTGCACTAAAGGTTTGGGTATCACCTACTTGTAAACTTGCAATTGCACAAGAAATCATGTCATCCACAGTGCTACAGCCTCTTGGCAAAACACCCAATTGAAACCCTTTAGGTACTATGTACTGCAAACTAATACCAAACGCTGGGTCTGGCCCTAGGTTAGTCACAGAAAAGTCAAATCGAGCTTCACCATTAAGCATAATATCTTTCAGCCCTGCCCGGTTCACTTCCAAATCAGCAGCGTAAGCCCTAAATTCTTTGCGAGTACTCACAAAGTTATTCGTCAAATCTCTTTCGCGTAAAGCGCTCTCAACAACAGCCTCTATAGAAACAGTAGATGCACTTGCTGGCGCATTAAGCTTGAGCTCGAGTACAGCAGAGCTATCAGCTTTCATGCTGCCAATTTCACAGGCAATAATTCCATCTTTAAAAACACCACAAGTCTGAGATTCGTCGTTTAGAGAAGCAGATATAAAACCAAGCTCAGCTGCTCTAACACCTACAATTACATCTGTAGCCTCCGTGGGACTCAGGTTTACAAATACCAACCTGTAGTCAAAAGGCTCAGCAATTAGCTCAGGACGATCAAGAATAGACACCATCGTAAAAACGTCTGTATCGACAGGCGGTCCTGTTTCAGAACTAATAAAAGTCAGTTTGAGGCTGTTATTAGCGGTATCAGGATCAGCCAAGCTACTACTTAATGATGAGCTTAGGGTTTGCTCAGAATTTTCATCGGGGGTTTTTAGTAACAATGTAACCGTTACGGTTTCTCCACTAGCTAACTCTTCAAAACCGCACTCGAGTGGTCTACCTGTTGGCGTGGTACTCGCAAAGGCGCAGCCTACGCCTTCTATAGAGCTTTCAAAACCGAGGTACTCTAAAGGAACACCTTTAGCTATTTCAAAGTTGGTTACAAACTTAATGCCTTTTGCAACAAAAGGGCCGTTATTCGTAAGAGTGAATGTGCGACCAAACTCCTGATTCAAGAACCTAGTTGTAGTTCCAGGACTTACTAGCTCTAGGTCAGTGCCTTCAACAACCTGTACCCAAACAGGGCTCCAAGGGTTAAGACCCGCCTCATTATTACTGAAGTTAACCGAGACACTACCCGTTACTACAGAAGCTGTTTGCTTAGGCTTAAGGGTAAAACTGCGAGTTACTTGCCCATTGCCTTCTAAGCTGCCAATATTACAAACCAAATGCGTTACAAGTTCATTGTCAAAGAAACTTTCAAACTCCTCTAAGGCGCAACTTGCAGGAACAGACTCGAGCTCTAAGTCATCAAAGTTTAGGGATACACGTACTTGAACATCTTGTGCTGTTATTGGAGATAAATTATCTACCGTTGCAATAAGGCTTAGCTGACCTCCTGTTGAAACAGGTGTTGGGAAGACATTTCCACTTAAAGTAAGGGTAGTTTTGCTAGGCGCAGCCAACTCAAAAGCACCTATATCACAAGCAGGAACACCGTCGCCATCACCATCTAAGTAGCGTGGCTCACCTCTTTGATCAAGGGAGATTGTGCAGCGTCTAGTAAGAGAAGGAATGTTAGTGCCACCTTTATCAATTGCAGGGCTACCCTCTAAAAGTTTATGCGTGGGTGTAGAGCCACCATTCAACGTTAAGGGTGCCATTTGAAGATCTATAGGCTCAATAGAAGAACCTATCTGATCAGTAACCAAACCCTGACCAGCATTCAGATCTAAACAGCGAGTATTGTCACTAATAATATTAAAGCCTTCTGACTTAATGCCAAAGCCTTCACAGGCTTCAATAATTGAATTGCTTAGTAAAACCTCATAAGGATAGAAGCGAGCATCAATAGCTAAGCCAAGATTGTTCGCAATCGTTACATGCGTGAGTCTGGCAGGAAGAGTGTTAACAGTAGCTTCTCTATCAAAACTAATACCACTTTTTATGTTGCCACTAATCGTTGAGTTTGAAATACTGACTTTTTGGCCATTTGCTTGTGCATAGACATCAATACCTGAACCAGAATTATTACTAATAGTGCTATTACTAATTGTTAGCTGATTGCCAGAAGCTACAACACCTGTGCCAGAATAGCCATTTTGTAACCAGTACCCCATGCTATGTATATAAACACTATCTAACGTCAATGAACCCCCAAATTGCCTCACACCGTTATGACCGTCTATATTGCGAATCGTGAGGTTCTTGATTTCAACATTAAAATCACCCTTAATATCGAAAAGACCATAAACATCTGTATAAATTGAGGTATATAAGCTGCCATCAATAATGGTGTTTTGCGTATCTTCACCTTGAATTGTGATGTTAGATGAAATGATAAGCGTATGGGTTCCATTGTTGTGGAACTCTACAAAATAAAGCCCTGATGGAACAATAATAGTGTCATCACCATAGCTACCAACACTTGTGCAACCACCCTTATCGGTATTTTCATTAGCGGAGCGAATAGCCTCTCTTAAAGAACACTGCCCTGTAATGTCAATAATGTCATCACTATCAACAATAGAATTCACTGTGATAGTAGCAGCGCTCACCAAAGAAAAGGTGCACCCCAAAATTAAGATAGCCAAATGCCCTAAACCAAATCGCCAAGTATAAAAAAAACGAAAAACATATATTCTTTCCATATGAACCTCCTATGCTCTAAGTATGAAAAGTCAGCGTGACATGAGCGTTACAAACATTG
>CAYGTA010000320.1:0-5709 GCA_964352605.1 uncultured bacterium
TAACGCTATAGCCTTTTGCATTTAAAACGCTTAGCTAGTTTTAAATGCTGAACTAGCTGAGTAAAAACCCATGGGCTAAGTCGATGCTGTGGTTAAGCTGAAAACCGCTATAATAATGAAGTTCCTCAAATTTTATAAAATACCGACATAATGTCAGAAAAAGACTGACAGACAAGAAAAACAAAGACCCCTAAACTTTTGGGCATAAATGAAGCGTT
This sequence comes from uncultured bacterium, assembly GCA_964352605.1. Classification (GTDB taxonomy): domain Bacteria; phylum Deinococcota; class Deinococci; order Deinococcales; family Trueperaceae; genus JAHEBB01. The sequence goes on from CAYGTA010000320.1 coordinate 219, forward strand.
TTGGTGGGCATCTGGCGCTGCTTGAAAGGAAATTGCTTTATGCATGAACAACTTGAATCTAAGCAAAGAAATTTTCAGCTTTTTACGACTTGCCCGCAATCTAAAGATGTACCTTTGGAACTTTACTATAATCAGGTGATTGAGGTTGCCCGTTGGGCTGAAGAGGCTGGCTTTGAAGGTATTTTGGTTTATACCGATAATGGCTTGCTTGATAACTGGGCGGTTGCTCAAGTTATTTTGGAGCACACTGAACAAATTGCGCCTCTTATTGCCATTCAACCAATCTACATGCATCCTTACATGGTGGCAAAACGAATTGCTACATTTGCACATTTGTATGGTCGTAAAGTTTACTTGAACATGCTGGCAGGTGGCTTTAAAAACGACTTAAACGCTTTGGGTGACAGCACCCCTCATGATGATCGTTATAAACGCACAACAGAGTACAGTTTAATCATTCGGGGTCTTTTAGAGTCTCAGGCGGCTTTTAGTTTTGAGGGGGACTACTATCAAATAAAAAATGCCAAGATGACACCCAACATGCCTTCAGACTTGCTGCCCGGCATCCTTATATCTGGTTCTTCAGAAGCAGGCATGCAAGCCTCAAGAGGTATAGGCGCATCTGCCATAAGGTACCCAAAGCCAGTTGGGCAAGAACAACAAATGACAGAACAAGTTGCCCCAGGTGTGCGCTTAGGCATCATTGCGCAAGAAACAAGCCGAGAGGCATGGCGGCAAGCGCACGAGCGCTTTCCTGAAACACGTGAAGGCCATGTAGCACATAAGCTCGCCATGAAAGTATCTGACTCACAGTGGCACCATGAACTTTCAGACTTAAGTCAAAAACCGGTAAGTGAAGAAAACCCATACTGGATGGGTCCCTTTCAAAACTACCAAACTTTTTGCCCCTACTTGGTGGGAAGTTATGAAAAAGTTGCACTCGAGTTAAGGCGTTACTATGATTTGGGGTTTGATATTTTCATTACCGATATTCCTAGTAGTAAAGAAGAACTCCTTGATATTCAAAAGGTTTATCAGCTTGCTATTAATGAAAGTTTAGTTGCATGTTAAGCAGCGTAAAACTGAGCTTACGAGAAATCGTGCATGACATAACGGGCGTAAAAGTAGCAAGTGATGACACTGATCTTATTGAAACAGGAACGCTTGATTCTTTAGCCCTTGTAAGCTTAATTATGGAACTAGAAAATAGCTTTTCAATAAGTATAGACTTTGATGACATAGAACTCGAGTCTTTTCGTAGTGTGACTGCGGTTTGTGATTTACTGATTCGTTTACAGGCTTGACTTTGGCTTCAGATAGTCGCTTTGACTAGGCTTGATGTCGTTTATTTTTTTAATTTATAACGCTTAAGAGAACCGCAGCTATTGATGATGGCTGTGGTTTTTTGCTTTAAAACTCTCTGTGTAGTCTTTTTTCTTACAACGTTGTCAGAGCATTTAGGACTGTGGCTGTCGGTGGACAAAATAAACTCAGAGCAGGTTTTTAAGGAGGTAAACAGGTGAGTGAAAACCCTAAGGATTCACAAGAAGAAAGAGATGATACGCCACTAGGAGCTATTTTTGTGACTACAACGTTGGCGGTCATTATTTTGGTGCTTTGGTTCAGTATGTATTTGCTTAATATTTTGAGGAGTTAGTTCGTGGACGACAAACAACATGAAGTCATAGCAAAGTGGGAGCGGCGTTGGTTGAGTGGTTCGGCGCTCATGTCGCTCGCATTTGTTATTTTTATTGCTATTTCTCTTGCTTTAGAAGGAACGCATATTGCGCAAACAACAAGCAGAACTACGCCAGATAAACTAACTAGCCATGAGCTATTTGCCCAACCTGGTGTTACTTCGCTAGGGCCGGGGCATTATCAAGTGGCAACGGTTGCGCAAGCCTTTGCGTTTACGCCCAGTGAAGTGATTTTGCCTATTGGCGCGCAAGTTGACTTTTACTTAACCGCCAGAGATGTTTTGCATGGCTATCAAATTGAAAATACCAACATTAATGTAGAAGCCATTCCGGGCGAAATCTCTTATTTTCAATATACTTTTGATAAGGCTGGCGATTACCGCTTAACTTGCAATGAGTATTGCGGTATTAGTCATCAAAATATGATGGGCAATATCAAAGTAGTATCTGCTGCCGAGTTCTCAGCAGCCGTGCAAGATAAACAAAATGAAGCGCTGGCACTAGCGCAAGAAGGCAACTTAGGAGAAGCAATTTACGCTGCTAATTGTCAATCTTGCCACCAAGCAAATGGCCAAGGCTTAACAGGGGCATTTCCACCTTTAGAAGGCCATGTAGCCCAACTCTACAATGCTGACGGTGGCAGAGACTACCTAGCAAACCTTATGCTATACGGTTTACAAGGCAGCATAAAGGCTGCAGGTACTAACTATAACGGCGTCATGCCAGCATGGGCACAACTAAGCGATGAAGACCTCGCAGAGACCCTTAATTACATACTAACAAGCTGGGGTAATGACGTGCTCATTACAAACTTTAGGGACTACACAGCGCAAGACATAAACGCACTAAGAGGGCAAGACTTAAGTGCCAACGACATCTACCAACTCAGACAAAGCAAAGGACTCGAGTGATGCGGTTTTTAACAGTTTTTAGGCTTGGGTGTTTTGCTAGGCAGTTTGCTTGTCTATTCAGGAGGAATAATCATGGCGGCTATTAGTTTAGCTAAGACCGATGTCTTTGTTGGGCATCCTGAAAAAAAGGTTGCACTTTACTTTATTGTTACGGGTTTACTTGCGCTGCTTATTGGTGCTCTTATTGGGCCTTTTCAAGCTTTTAATTATGCGGGTGTTGATCTTTATCCTTTTTTAAGACCCATTGTGCAGTCTTACTATCAAGGTTTAACGCTGCATGGTGTTTTAAATGCGCTGGTGTTTACGACTTACTTTATTAGTGGCTTGCTTATTTACTTACCAGCTCGAGAGATGAACATTCGACCTAATATGAAGTGGGTGTGGGCATCGTATTACGTTATGACAGCGGGTTTACTCTTGGCTGCTATAGGCATTTTGACGAACACTTCTAATGTCATGTACACTTTTTACCCACCTCTGCAAGGTCACTGGTCGTTTTATGTTGGCTTAGCCATTGTGGTTGTGGCTAGCCTTATGGTGGCATTTGAAGTTGTGCGCATGCGTGCAGTTTGGAAGAAAGCTCATCCTGATAAGGCAACGCCAATTGTTACTTACATGAGTGTGGCAACCATGCTTATGTGGTCACTTTCAACCTTAGGCATTGTGGTTGAAGTGGTGTGGTTTTTGATTCCTTGGTCCCTTGGTTTGCGTGACGGGGTAGACCCTCTTATAGCCAGAACCCTTTTCTGGTTCACAGGGCATCCTATTGTTTACTTTTGGCTTTTACCTGCTTATATTTCTTGGTACGGGCTTTTACCGAAACAAGCAGGCGGTGAACTTGCTTCTGACTCTTTAACTCGCCTAGCTTTTATTATGTTCTTGTTGTTTTCAACGCCTGTTGGCTTCCACCATCAATTTACCGACCCAAGCATTCCAGCAGGCTGGAAGATGATTCACAGCATGCTCACCATGTTTGTGGGTATTCCTAGCATGCTTACGGCTTTTACGGTGGCAGCCTCCCTAGAAATAGCAGGTAAAAACCGAGGGGGTAAAGGTATGTTTGGTTGGATTCCTAAGTTACCTTGGGGTAAAGCTACCTTTACTGCGCAAGTTTTAGCCATGATTGGTTTTGTCTTTGGTGGTGCGGGTGGCATAGTTAATGCAAGTTTCAACCTAAACATAATGATTCATAATACTGCTTGGATTCCGGGTCACTTTCACCTAACTGTAGGTACAGCTGTTACCCTTACTTTTTTTGGTATTACTTTCTGGTTAGTGCCACACTTAGTTAAGAAAAAACTCTTTTCAAATGGTCTTGCTTTAGCAGCTAGCTGGCTATGGTTTATAGGCATGATGGTCTTTGCTTTAGGCATGCACTGGCAAGGCATATTAGCAGTACCACGTCGCGCACATATATCTAACCTAGCGGCTAACTTAGAGGGGGCTTACGCAAACGCAGCTGTTCCACAAATGCTAACAGGCATAAGTGGTGTCATATTATTAGTTGCTGTTATTTGCTACTTCACGGTTATATTTGGCACGCTTTTTGGTAAACGAATTGCTGACGAAGAAGTTGAAGAAGTGCCTTTTACAACAACAAAATGGTTACATCGTCAAGGCATTATTGCTTTACTAGATAAATTCTGGATTTGGTTTCTTGCCGCGGTCATTCTGGTAGCCCTAGCTTACCTACCGACCCTTATTTACCTTTGGAATACCCAAGTCCCTGTTCCGGGCTACAAGCTCTGGTGAGGTGAAATGATGCTAGCTTTATTCTTCTCATCCATACTGTCAGGCTTAGTCGCTACTGCTGTTATGCTTGTCTTTCTATATTTACCCTTACTCTGGAGAGGTGTTTACTACGACACCCTCGGCGCAATAGGTTCTATCTTTGAAAAACAAGTTGATACACGAACTAGGCTTATTGGTGCAATTGTCTTATTTATAGGAGGCGTACTTGTTGCCTTTATCTACGGCTGGGTGGCACTCATGTTTCAAAATGGAACCTTTGGCGCACCCAAATACCTAATCGCCACAAGCCCTGTAGAAGTAGACTTATTCTTTCCGTTACTAGGCTTAGTTGGAGGCTTTGGGCAAGGCATGTTTATGGCCCTCATTGCCGGCACTATCATTTCAGACTTTCATCCTTTAGAACAATACAAAAACCTTGTGCCCCTGCTTTTATCATTCTTTATAGGGCATGCTGTTTACGGTGTTGTGGTTATGTTTTTTCTAAGCCAACTACTTCAACTCCTCTTGTAAACACCAATCTTGTAAACACAATGAAAAACAATAACAGCTGAGCATTAAGCTAATGCTCAGCTGTTACCTTTAAGCTTGTCAGAAAAAACCTTACATATTTCGTCGGAGTTTAAAGGATAACTTGCCTTTGTAAAAAAACTAGACTAAAGCTATAAGAAACGGAGGCCACAATGTTTGTTAAAGACTGGATGACCAAAGACCCCGTAACTGTAAGCAGCAGAACCGCTATGTTTGAAGCCCAAGAGTTACTAAAAAAAGGTGGCTTTCGGCGCTTACCCGTAGTAGATGACGGTAAGCTTGTAGGCATAGTCACAGACAGAGACTTTAAACAAGCAGCACCCTCAGATGCAACAAGCCTATCCATCTACGAACTAAGCTACCTACTCAACCAACTAACTGTAAAAAGCATAATGCATAAACCCGTCATAACCGTAAAGCCAGAAGATGACATAAAATGGGCCGCCATGCTCATAGAAGAAAAGAAAATATCTGGCTTACCTGTAGTAGATAATCATGAACTGGTAGGCATAATAACCATAACAGACGTACTCAGAGGCCTACTCGTCATGCTCGAGTCTATACAAAGCTCATCCTAACACTAGGTTCTTTTCCCATAGGCAG
>CAYGTA010000321.1:0-5707 GCA_964352605.1 uncultured bacterium
TACGCTCTGACTCACTCAGTCTTATGACACGATTCAACCAGTTTAGTATTAAAAGTAGTTCAAACAAAAGAAACTCTCTTTTTTTGATTCTTATCGCAGCCTGCTCGCATGACTTAATGGAATCGCTATTAAGAGGTTGGTACGCCACCAAGAAGCTCTTCAGGTTCTGCACTACCCCCATCAGGCTCAAGACTCACCCCAATAAACCCATAAGCCTCATAAGGAACTTCTAAAAGCGTTCTGTCAGACAAACCCAAAGAAACCCGCTCACCACTAGGGCTATCTCCCCAAGCTTGATAGGTAAAGCCTCTGCTAGGTGCTGTACGAAAAATAAACAATGCACGACCATCTGACAGGGTTAAGACACTACCCAAACGTTCGCCTTGTGCATCAAGTAACTGCTGTGAACTAACATCTGGCCTAGAAAGCCAACCTGCAACCTTACGCTGCTCAGCTTTAGTCACTAAGTAATTTTGACGCTGCTGAAAACCCCAAAAAAGCCCAGACGCAAACAACAGTAAAGAAGCAGCCACAGCAAAAGCCTGCCAAGCAAAACGCTTAGGCTTTAAGCTAATAAGATTAGTAGTTTCAGGCATAATAGATGCAGAACTAGTAAGTTCAGAAGCTTCAGTCAGTCTAGCTTGAATAGCAGACCAAGCACCCGCAGGTGCTGTCACTTGAGGTGCAGATTCAGCCAAATGCACAAAACTATCTTGAAGTGCACCCAACTCAGCAAGACAAAGCTCACAGTTAGACAAGTGAAGCTCGAGTGTTTCTTGCTCTTTTGCATTAAGCTCACCAAGGGCGTAACTTAAAAGAAGATCACTAGGATGACTCATAAGCTTAAGCCTTCTTTTAGTTTTAGTAAAGCTCGCCTAAGTCGACTTTTGATAGTGCCAAGCGGTAAACCTGTTTGTTCAGATAAATCATGATGCGTATAACCCTGAAAGAAAGAAGCTTCTAGTAAATGCTTATCTGTTTGATTAAGGTCACCCAAAGCTTTTTCTAAAAAAATACGCGTATCATGATCGGTACTTTTAGCTTCAAAGGTACTAGCAGGATCATGAATATCAAAGTCATTGTTTGACTTAGGTCGACTCTGTTTAGCCCGCAAACGCATACGTGCTTCATTACGCGCAATCGTATAAATATAAGCTCGAGCTGAACCGAACTCAGGTTTAAAGCGATTGGCATTTTGATGAAGTTTAATAAAGCAGTCTTGCAGCACTTCTTCAGCGTCCTCACGGTTCTTTAGCATTTGTAGAGCTAAAGCATAGACATTATTTGCTAGCAACTCATAAAGTTCAGCAAATGCGGCCTCATCACCCAATTGTAAACGGATGATAAGCTCTGATTCTGTATCCATACCCCCCTATCTAACCATATGTACGCTAACTGCGTTTAGATGCATGATTCTAAAATAAAGCAAACCAAATGAAAAAAGTAACATCTTAAAAATAAAAGCTAAGCACTTTTAAGCCACTAATTAGAAAAAAGAAACCGCTAAAGGTAATAAAGGTAAATGTAAAAATGCTATAAGCATGAAACTTAAAACTAATAAACCTAAATTTCAACTCATAGAACAACAGCAACCATTTCAACAAAGTTTAAGGTATCGTAAACCCAGATAGTTATTAGCAGGAGGCAGACCTTATGCTCAGTTTTGAGAATATACAAACAGCACAACAAACCATAAGCCCCTACATTAAACGAACCCGCCTAGAACACAACCAAACCCTAAGCGAACTATTGAACACAAACGTCTACCTAAAGCTCGAGCTTTTTCAAAAGACAGGTTCCTTTAAATCTAGAGGGGCAATAAATCAGTTTCTTAACTTAACTGAAGAGCAAAAAGAACGTGGTGTAGTGGGGGTGAGTGGTGGTAATTTTGCGCAAGGTGTTGCTTATGCGGGGCAGGTTTTGGGTGTAAAAACACGTATTCTTATGCCAGAAGGTACACCTCAAAATTATATCAACGCCACTAAAGCTTATGGTGCAGACGTAGAGATAGCAAGCAACATAGCTGAGGCTTTTGCCAAAGCAAAAGCTTATGGTGAAGAGGGTTTTAGTTTTGTGCATCCTTTTGATGACCCTATTCTTATGGCTGGTAACGGCAGCATAGGGTTAGAAATCATGGAAGACCTAGCTGAGACAACAGATGTCTTTGTTAGCATAGGCGGGGGAGGCCTCATGGGGGGCGTGAGTAGCGCCATTAAAGCCAAGCATCCTCATGTGAACATATGGGGTGTTGAAACTGAAGGTGCTGATGCTATGAGCTTGGCCTTAGCAGCTAATCAAATTGTACCGCTAACCCCAACCTCACTAGCAAAAACACTCGCTGCACCTTACGTTTCAGAAGCCACGTTAGAGCTAGCCCAAAAACATCTTGAAGCTGTCTTGCTCGTGCCAGACAAAGAGGCTTACCATGCCCAAAGATTACTCATGGAGCGCGCCAAAATTTACCCTGAACTAGCCGCCTCATGCACACTAGCTGCAGCCCAAACCGTCAAAGAAAAACTAGGTGAACATGTTGTACTCATTATCTGCGGAGGAAACGTGTCTTTAGATGATATAGCCATGTACCACCAAAAATTTGAAGCTTAAGATTTAAGTAGACCTTCTTAGCCTAAACGCTCACTTAGCCACAGCCTCGTACGAGGTAACAGCTCGAGTTTAGAAACAGTCAATACAGGCAAAGCTTTGCTTAACATGTAAGAATAGTCTTTATGATTGATTTGCGTTCTGATACGGTTACCAAACCTACTGAAGCTATGCGTCATGCCATGGCTAACGCTGAAGTAGGAGATGACGTTTATGGTCAAGACCCAACGGTAAATCGCCTTCAAGATTTACTGTGCGAAATGACCGGGTTTGAAGCTGCACTTTACATGCCTTCGGGTAGTCAAAGTAATCAGGTAGCACTAGCTGCACATGCGCAACGCGGCTATGAAGTTATTTCACCTGAAGGTGCGCACATTTACGAGTACGAAATTGGCGCTATGTCAGTACTTAGTGGCTTAGTACCCCGCTTAGTCAAAGCACCCTACGGTATTCCTGAAGTGAGTGACATTAAAGCAGTCATAAAACACAATATTCACCAAGCACCCACAGGGCTCATAACACTAGAAAATACGCACAACAAAGCAGGCGGAACCGTAGTACCCCTAAAACGCTGTCAAGAAATAAGTGAGCTTGCCAAACAAGAAAACCTACCCTTTCACCTAGATGGCGCTCGAGCTTTTAACGCAGCTGTAGCTGAGGGTATTTCTTTAAAAGATTTCTGTGCACCCTACGACTCTGTTTCTTTGTGCCTAAGTAAAGGTTTAGGTGCGCCAGTTGGTAGTGTGTTGCTAGGTTCAAAAGAATTTATGCTTAAAGCACACCGTTACCGTAAAATGTTTGGTGGTGGCATGCGCCAAGCAGGCATTATTGCAGCTGCAGGCATAGTAGCTGTAGAAACCATGATTGACAGGCTTAAAGAAGACCATGAACGCGCCCATGGTTTAGCTGAAAAACTAAGCAACATAGCTGGCATAAGCATAGATTTAAAAGGTGTACAAACGAACCTTGTTTACTTTGATGTTGCTGACGCCCCCGCACTTATAGAAAAAATGCATACCAAAGGCATTCTTGCCAATGCCCTCTACGCCACCAAAATACGCCTAGTTGTACACCATCACATAACAGATGAAGACATAGAAAGCACAGCTCGAGTTATTCAAGAAGCACTCGAGCCTGTTTCTGCTTAACCCTAAGGAGATAAAAATGAACCCAGAAGCTTTTACGCGTAACCTCATGATGCACCGCACTGCTCTTTTGGAATTGTTAGATAAAATTCCTGAAGATAAAGAAGATTTTTTGGCGTTTGAAGATGGCATGACAATGGCCAAAACGGCTTATCATATTCTTGCTTCTGCAGAAAGAAGTATAGGCATGATTATGCCTGAAAGCGCAGTAAAGCCCGAGCCGAGTGGTAGTTTCGCAGATACCAAAGCGAGATTAAAAGTAAATACGGAAAAGCTTCAAGAGGTTTTACCTAAATTAAGCCAAGAGCAACTAGCTAGCACAATAGAAGCTTTTGGCGGCATGAAGATGCCTATTTCTGCACTTCTAGACCTCATTAGAGATCACGAAGTACACCACAAAGGTCAACTCTGGACTATGGCAAGAATGGCAGGACTCGAGCCTGGCATGTTTATGAAGTTTGGTTAACGTGTCTGGTCGTCAGTATCAGCTGAACTTTTCACCTTCGACTTTGCACTTTGCACTTTGTATGTTCTTATGAAACGAGTTTTTTTGCTAGCTCATCCGGCAGGGCATTCCATTAGCCCTGCCATGCATAATGCTGCGTTTAAAGCTTTAAACATTGATGCGCATTATGAAGCTTTAGATGTTGCCCCTGAAGCTTTAAAAAAAGTAGTTGAAGGCTTTAGAGAAAAAGATGTCTTTGGCTCAAACGTAACCATTCCGCATAAGCTAGCTGTTATGCCTTTAATGGATGAACTAACTGACGCAGCTAAAGCTATTGGCGCAGTAAATACCATTATTAATAAAAACGGAAGCTTACTGGGGCATAATACAGATGCGACAGGCTATATTCGAGCCTTAAAAGAAGATGCGGGTTATGAGCTAAAAGGCAAAACAGTTGTCATGCTAGGTGCAGGGGGTGCAGCCAGAGCCATTGTTTATGCGCTTTTAAAAGAAGGTGTTAAGCGCTTAAGTATTTATAATCGCACTAGTGAAAAAGCGCAGGGTTTAGTAACTGAGTTTGCGTATTTAGGTCAGACGGATGTTGTAACAAACTTGGCAGAGTTAGCGCCGCAAGCTGACTTAATAATTAACACAACATCAGTAGGTATGGAACATAATGGTCAAGACCCAGATGTATCACCGATAGCTAGTGAACAGCTACCTAAACAAGGCTTTGTAAGTGACATTGTCTATAGGCCAAGCCAAACCAGACTTTTAAAAGATGCCCAAGCGAAAGGTCTAAAAACACAAAATGGCTTAGCTATGCTTATATATCAAGGTGCAGAATCTTTTGAATACTGGACCCAACAAAAACCAGACGCACAAATTATGTTTACAGCTGCCCGCCAAGCACTAGGCAGTTTTTGATAGCGAAAAGAAATCTTGCGCTTAAGCTGCTAGCGCCTTACCTGGCTGTTACTATTTTTTGGTGGGGGTTTCAAAATGCATGGTTAAGCATTTTGGTTTACCATGCTCAAATTTTGCTCTGGTCTAACAATCATGCCAAGTTGCTTTTGAAAGGCTTTGACAAACAAGGCTTTGTTAGCTTTGCTCTGCCTTGCTTAGCTACGGGGTTTATTGCTTACTTCTTACTACCTTTTATGTACCCTGAAGCGGCCTTAGGACTTTGGCTTAGTAACTACAAACTCGAGGGGATAGCCTTGCTACTTATGATTCCCTACTTTGGAGTTATACATCCGCCTTTAGAGCAAATGCATTGGGCTGAGCTAAGAGAAAAGCATGGGCTTTTGGCACACGTGTGTTTTGCAGGCTATCACGTAATAGTTTTGTTCAGCTTACTAAACGCTATCTGCTTAGCGTTGGCAGTCACGGTTTTGCTAACTGTGTCTATGCTTTGGGCTTGGATGCATAAACGCTACCAAGGTTTAGCCATTCCTGCGTTAACGCACATCTTTGCAGATGCAGGGATTATAGTGGCAGCATTCTTTCTTGTTAA
>CAYGTA010000322.1:0-5700 GCA_964352605.1 uncultured bacterium
CTTTGCTTATTGTTATGGGTGGGGTTGTAGGGCTTAGTTTTTTACGCGGATGACTCACCTTAATTTTTAATCAAATAAAACTAAGGGTAAGTAGAAACTGACTAGCCAGTTGGGTGCATCTACTATTTCGCTTATGCGTAAGTCACAAGCAATGCTGCATAGCAGGTAGGCGTCTTCTGGGCTTAGGCTATAGGTTTTGCTTAGGTGGTCAATCATGGCTTTAACTGCGTCTTTGCATGCGGTCATTAGGTCAGGGTTTACGCCTGTGGTTGCGTAGTAGCCTTTTTCATCTAGGTGTCTTGTTACAGGCCCTGCGGTTTGAAATTGTGGGCTGGGCAGGTTTGCATTTTTTATTAGGTCGAACTTTAAGTTTAAGTTCATGGGTGACTCTATGGCAGTGCCGCATACTTCGCCATCTCCTTGGGCTGCGTGGGTGTCACCTACTGAGAAGAGTGCACCGTCTACTTGTACAGGTAGGTAGAGGGTTGTGCCTGCACTTAAGTCGCGTATGTCCATGTTGCCACCGCAGTGTCTTGGTGGCACTATGCTGTGTTCACCTGTTTCTTCTGGTGCTACGCCTATGGTTCCAGGGAAGGCTTTTAAAGGAATATTTATGCCATCTAAAAAAGTAGCTTTGGTAGCGTTTTTTAGTTTCCAGATGTGAAGGTAGGGGTCTTTAAAGTCATCTGCTAGTAAACCAAAGCCTGGAATGTTGGCCGTCCAACCCCAACTGGGGGTACTAAAGTCAAGTATTTCAACTTTGAGTGCGTCGCCTTTTTGCGCGCCCTCTATAAAAATAGGGCCTGTTACAGGGTTTACCTTTGAAAAGTCTAGTTTGATAAGGTCAGGCAGGCTCGAGTGTTCGTTGAGTTGTGCGCCTGATGCGTCTATGGTTTCAAAGCTTATGGTTTCGCCGGGGTTTACGTGTAGTTTGGGGCTGAGGTTGTTATCCCAACCATGGTGGTGGTCATGGAGTGTTTTGTAGTTGGGCATTTTTTTCTCCTTTGTCTTTTTCTTCGAACCATGCGCGCCATTCCCAACTGCTTTTTTTGACTTCTGCAATTTGGAAGGTTTCGGTGCTGCTTACGGCGGGTGCTATTTTGGGAATGGTTTCAGAAATAAACTCATGGAGTTCTTGCAGGCTCGAGTGTAGGGTTTGAATGATGATGTCGGCTGAGCCTAGTGATGTACCTACGAAGCGTACGTTTGGGAATTCTTTAAGGAGGTCTGCGGTTTCTTTTATGCCGCCGGGTTGTACTTTTATGAGGCTTATGGCGTTTATGTGTACGCCTAGTTTTTGGGGGTCACCTATGGCGGTTATGTGTATGAGGCCTTCTTCTATGAGGCGGTTTACACGTGAGCGTATGGTGGCTTCGGGGGTGTTTAGGTCTCTAGCAATGTCTCGGTAGGGGCGTCTGCCATCATGCTCTAGGGCAATGATGATGTGTTTATCTAAACTGTCTAGTTGCATAGTTGTGCCTTTAGCCTATCAAAAATAAATTAATTCTACCCAAAAATGCGCATTGCGCAAATCCATCTGGCTTACAAAGGTTTTTGCGCAATTTGTTAAGATGTTTCTTGCGCTTACAAGCAAATTCAAGCCTGTGCGTGTTCGTTTATTCAAAGGAGGAACAGATGAAGAAACTACTTCTTTTAGTTGTGTTAGGCTTTTTTCTTTCAAGCAGCCTTGCACAATCCACAGTGAGGGTTGGTTTAGCCGAAGACCCTGACGTTTTAGACCCCGATCTTGGTCGTACCTACGTAGGCCGCATAGTCTTTGCAAGTTTATGCGACAAACTGTTTGATATTACCCCTCAACTAGAAATCATTCCTCAACTTGCCACTGGCTACACAACCTCAGATGACGGACTCGAGCTTACCCTTAATTTACGTGAGGGCGTTTTATTTCATGATGGTACTGCTTTTAATGCTGAAGCTGTTAAGTACAATATTGAGCGTTCCAAAACACTTCCGGGTTCTAACCGCGCGAGTGAGTTATCACAGGTAGACTCTGTTGAAGTGCTTGACGAGTACAGCGTGAAGCTTAACTTAAGTCAGCCTTTTTCACCTCTTATTGCTCTTTTGGCTGATCGCTCTGGCATGATGGTCTCCCCTGCAGCGGCTGAAGCTGCTGGTGAGAATTTTGGTAACGCACCTGTTTGCGCTGGACCTTTTGCATTTTCTGAGCGTGTTGCTCAAGACCGTATTGAGTTAACCAAGTTTGCTGACTACTGGGATGTTGAAAACATCATGATTGATGCTGTTGTGTTCTTACCTATTCCTGATACCAGCGTGCGTTTAGCCAACTTACAATCAGGTGATCTTGAAATGATTGAACGTGCTGCGGCAACTGATCTTGGCACCATTCGTAATGACGCTAGCCTTGTCTTACCTTCAAGTGCAAGTCTTGGCTATCAGGGTATAACCATTAACCTTAGTAACCCCGGCCCTAGAGATAACCCTTTATCCAATGATGTAAGAATACGTGAAGCTTTTGATTTATCTATTGACCGTAATGTTCTAAATGATGTTGTTTTTGACGGTCAATTTATCATTGGCAACCAAGCTGTACCACCTTCAAGCCCTTGGTATGTTCCTGAATACCCCATTATGGAACGTGACATTGAAAGAGCCAAAGCCCTCTTAGCTGAAGCAGGTGTTGAACGAGTTGCCTTTGAACTGATGGTTGCTAACAACCCTCAAGGTGTTCAAGTCGGCGAAATCATTCAGGCTATGGCAGCTGAAGCTGGCTTTGATATAAGCGTTAGAGCAACTGAATTTGCAACTGCCCTTAACTTAATGGAAGAAGGCGAATACGACGCTTTTCAGGTTGGCTGGTCAGGTCGTATTGACCCAGACGGAAACATTCACAGCTTTCAAACCTGTGGCGGTAACTTAAATGAAACCGCTTGGTGTGACGCTAGTGTCGATGAGGCACTTAACACCGCTCGAGCTGAAGCTGATACAGCAGCACGTTATGAGCTTTATAAAGATGCTGCTCTGACTTACCTACCTGACCGTCATATTGTTTACCTTTATCACACACAACTATTCTTCCCTCATACCGATCAACTAGAAGGCTTTAACGCCTACCCTGATGGCATTATTCGCTTTCAAGGCGTTAGCTTAAATTAATTTAAAAGGGCGCACAGTGCGTAACTGTGCGCCCTCAAACTTATGTTTCCTTATATTATTCAACGTATCTTAACGGCCATTCCGACGCTTATTATTGTCACTATTATGGTTTTTAGCATTCAGCGCATGCTACCGGGTGACCCTGCCCTTATCTTGGCAGGTGAAGAAAAAGACCCCCAAGTCATTGAATATATTCGCGAAAAATACCGACTTAATGACCCTGTACCTGTTCAATACGCAGCTTGGCTAAGACAAGTATTGCAAGGTAATTTAGGGCAATCTATACGCACCAACCAACCCGTCACACAACTTATATTCCAAAAGCTCCCCGTTACTTTAGAGCTTTCTTTGTTAAGTATTTTTATTGCTATTCTTATTGCTATTCCTGTGGGGGTTATTTCGGCGGTTAAGAAAAACAGTTTTATTGATTACTTGGGTACACTGTTTGCTCTTTCTGGTTTATCTATACCGAATTTCTGGCTTGGCATTATGCTTATTTTGCTTGTGTCAGTGCGGTGGCAACTCTTACCTGCATCTGGCTTTGTGCCTTTTACAGAAGAACCCATAGAGAACTTAAAACGCATGATTATGCCTGCCTTTGTTTTGGGTACAGGCTTAGCTGCTGTTCTTATGCGACAAATGCGCAGCTCTATGCTAGAAGTCTTAAAACAAGATTACATTCGCACAGCTCAAGCCAAAGGCCTTATTTATTACTTGGTTGTTTTAAGACATGCCTTAAGAAATGCGCTTATTCCCATCATTACCATATTAGGTTTACAACTGGGGGGCTTGCTTTCTGGCGCCGTACTCACCGAACAAGTATTTACCATTCCTGGCTTTGGCAAACTCGTGGTAGATGCTGTCTTTAATCGTGACTACGCAGTTGTGCAAGGGGTCGTGCTGTTTACAGCAGCCAGTTACATCTTTATTAATTTACTGGTAGATGTTGCTTACGCCATTGCAAATCCTCGTATAGACCTGCGTGGAGGCAGTTCATGACCACGCAAACCCTAACTAAAAACACACGCTTCAAAATCAAAAATCGCGCTTTAAAACGCTTCTTGGCACGCCCCATTGCTTTATTTGCAGGCGTCATCATTTTAATCTTTGCAAGCGTAGCAGTATTTGCACCTTACCTTGCACCTTACGACCCAGCCAAACCCGACTTTGCTTCGGTACGCAAAGCGCCCAGCGAAACCTACGTGCTAGGTACAGACGAAAATGGCAGAGACATCCTCTCAAGAGTCATTTTTGGCGCTCGAGCTAGTCTGGTAGCAGGCGTTATTTCGGTTTTTATTGCAGTAGCACTCGGTGTTCCTTTAGGGCTCATTTCGGGTTACTACGGTGGTTTTCTTGATGAAATCATTATGCGCTTTACCGACGCCCTCTTAGCTTTCCCGTTTCTCATTTTAGCAGTAGCTTTAGCCGCTGCACTTGGCCCTAGCTTAACGAACGCCATGATAGCTATTGGCATTGCCAGCACGCCCGCTTTTATTCGCTTAACCAGAGGGCAAGTCTTGAGCGTTAAGTCAGAAGAATTTGTTCAGGCCGCCATTGCTTCTGGCGCAAGAGATTTACGCATCATTTTCTTATATGTCTTGCCTAACAGCTTTGCGCCGATTTTGGTACAAGCAACCGTCACCATTGCAGGTGCAATCATTGCTGAATCTTCACTAAGCTTTTTAGGATTAGGTGTTCAACCCCCCACACCCAGTTGGGGAGGCATGCTTAATGTAGCCAAAAACTACATGAACCAAGCACCTTGGATGGCCGTCTGGCCCGGCCTAAGCATCTTTGTAACCGTACTCGCCTTTAACTTATTTGGAGATGGTCTACGTGACATGCTTGACCCCCGCGATTAATCTAAATACCTTCTCCATAGCAGCCCGCTCAAAAGACGGCAAAAGTTTTGGTGTTGCTGTATCTACTGCCCGGCCCAATGTAGGCAGCCTAGTGCCCTTTGTCAGTTTAAAAGGCGCCATTGCCACCCAAGCACGCGTTAATACCGACTTCGGAAGGCACGGTGTTGCCTTACTCGAAGCAAACCTTCCCATAACAACAGCACTCGAGTCTCTCTTAAATGCAGATGCCGATAAAGACATTAGGCAGCTTCATGGCGTCGATGCTGACAGCAGTTTTGCCTTTACAGGTAAAGACTGTGTTGACTGGGCAGGACATATTCAAGCAGAAGACTTTAGTGTTGCAGGCAATATGCTTACAGGTGAGCAAGTCATAAGCGCCATGGCAAACGCCTTTCAAGAAAACGAAACACTCGAGCTGAGTGAGCGCTTAGTCTTAGCACTCGAAGCAGCTCAACTGGCTGGGGGTGATAAGCGTGGTAAACAATCAGCAGCACTACTCGTCGCAAGTCAATCACCACGGCTTTACCATAATGTTCGTGTAGATGATCACAGTGCCCCTGTCAAAGAATTAAGACGCATTTACGAACTTATAAAAAAAGAATCAGACAAGCTAAAAAGCCAATACGGTGAAGCAGGCCTAAGTTTATTTAGCAAGGTAAAAACATGACCTTTAAGCACCTATTAAAAGCTCGAGTGTTAAAGT
>CAYGTA010000323.1:0-5698 GCA_964352605.1 uncultured bacterium
TATAAAGCAGTGCGACATTTATAATTCAGCTTAGTATTAGTTTAGATTAACCCTCACCTTATAGCAGGTTTACAACAAAGCCTAAAGCCTACTTACTAAATCACTTTCAAGAATCACAAATTGCACAATTTTGCCCCACAGAAATTGTGAGCTACTAAAGCTCGAGCTTTTAAGATCCAAAGAGCCTTTCTGCATTTTGATGATAGACTTTTTTGAGCACATCATCTGGTAAATGAAGCCCATAAATATACCAGCGGCCTTGCTTAGGCGGGTCAGACGTGTTGTAACTAAAGTATTCATCATCAGTTTCTAAAAAACGATAGTAAAGCTGATAGCTCTCTACGCTTGCATCTGCATCGGTGCCAAACAAAATTTTATCAGCATGCGTTAAGAAGAACTTTCTTGCTCTGTAGGGTTGTCGACCAAGTTCACCAAGACGCGCACTAATATCTACATATAGGTTGGGACATTCATTCATAAGTTCAGAAAGCCAAGCTAAATTTTCTGCGTAACAGCCCACATGTGCACCAATAAAGGTTGTAGCTTTGTGTCTTCTAATTAAATTAGCAAAGTCTTCTATAATGCTTTCGAAGCTAGGGAAAGATGAGCTTGGGAAATGCCAGTCAGGATGCTCTATTAACTCCTCCCAACGCTCATTTGATGGCTCAAGTGAATCAAAAAAAGCTACAGGATCTGCCACATGCATAAGAACAGGAATGTTTAATTCAGCCGCAGTCTGCCAGAGAACATCAAGCCTTTCATCATTTACAGCAACAAGCTTGCCCTTTTGATCTTTAACATGCAAGCCAAAGTCCTTCCAGATTTTTAAGCCCTCAGCACCCCGTTGAACTTGAGCCTTTAAGCGTTCACTTGCCCATGTTCCAAAGTTATTTCCGTGTTTTTGCCATTGTGACCAGTCTACACCTCCAAAATGCACAAAGCGCTCAGGTGATTTTTCTTTAAAGTAAGCCAGGTTTGAATCTAGAATATCTTCACCCCAGCCACCATCTAAATCAACCATTTTTGTTACCCCAACAGTATCCATTCTTTCAATAAGTCGCTCCAGAGGTTTGCTGCGCCAAGACCCACCAAAACTAGAAGACAAATGAATATGCGAATCAATAACATAAAAACGAGGTTTTTTAATAACGCTTTCTTGCCGAACTAACTTGGGTTTAGGCCTAAACTCCCGCAGATACAAAGTGTTTTTCTCAGACTGAGCCATAACAAGTAATGCACTATCCTTTCACTAAAAATGTTTCCAAGAAATATGCCCTTATCGTATCAAAGAAATGACCAAGCCAATGAGCAAGACTAGTAAACAAGCTCTAGATATTTTAGAAGCACAGCAACTAAATCTTCAATTAAGCCACTACTTTTCCAAACACCAGCATTTCACCAGAACAGCTTAAAAGCTAAACTTCATGGCAACAATACTTAAAAGCTCGAGTTTGATTTAAAGGCTTTGCTATATTTTAATGTTAGCTATCTAGAGGCCCTGTGCTACTGAAAATCAAAGTGGCACAGGCACCTTTATTTACGGATAACTCAAACTTAGCTCCATGTGCTTTAGCAACGGCCCGCACTACCCTTAAACCTAAGCCATCTTCAATTAAATCAGGAAAACCAGGACCTGTATCACTTACTTCAAGAAAAGCTTGGTCAGTTCGCTGACCACAACAGATAGTGATAGTACCTTGCTTTGTTAACCTTAAAGCATTAGAGAGTAAATTATTTAGCGCCTGATCAATAAGGCGTGCATCTGCAACAATGCTCACAGCAGAATCATCTAATCTTAGTTCTAGTCCTTTGGCGATCGCTAAGGGTTGAAAGCGATCATAGGCATCGGCAGCAAGATGACTCAAATCAACAGAAGAGGTACGCAGATCACCTGCTTCTGCTCGTGAGAGTGCCAAAAAGTTTTGTGAAAGGGTTTCCATTCGCAAAGCTTCACGATAAAGTCGGTTTAGTAAGGTCGGATCAGCAGGAATTTTTTGTGAGCGTGCCCCTTCAAGCCCTGCCCGCAAGGCAGAAAGGGGTGTGCGAAGTTCATGAGCAGCGTAAGCTAAAAATTGTTGTTCACGTTTACGTTCATCACGCAAGCGTGTAAGTAAAGCTGCAAAGCTACGCGCTAGCTTAGCAGGTTCACCTGAACCCGCTATTTCAGGTACATCCGTCTCAGTTTCAAATTGACTTGCTGCTTCAGTTAAGCGGCGCAAAGGTCGTAGCGCAAAGCCTACAGTTGGCCATGCCACAAACCCCACCAGTAAGGTTAAAAGAATAGTTAAAGGTATAGCAATCCTGTTATAAGGTTGCAATACCTCCCAAGTACTAAGTAAAGGTTGCCCTACCTGAACCTTTAGGCCTTCCTCAAGTGCTTCAAGTGTATAAACACGCCAACCTGACACACTCCGCCCACCAACACTATTTAGTAAGCCTTCAGGGTCAAGCGGTCGCGGAGAACTCACAATACCTCCCTCCCAAAGAAGCTGACCATCCAAGTAAACCTGTGCTGAACTGACACCCCGTTCATCCGTTAAGTAATTTTCAACCACAGGTGGAATAAACAACTGATCAGCTGAACGAAAAACCGTTGCCTCTAAAATAACTTCAGCAAGAAGGCGGCTCTCAGTATCAAGTTCATTAAGCCTTAAGTTTAAAAGTAGTACATAGGTAAGCCCCAAACCCAGCGCAAGACCCAGAAAGGTAAGTAATGAGGCAATCATAGCGAGCTTAAAACGCAAATTCATAAAGCCTCTCATTAGCCAGGAAAACGATACCCCATACCCCTTACAGTTTCGATAATACCTTCAGGCAGTTTAGCTCTTAAATTTTTTATATAAACATCAACCAAATTAGAATTAGCCTCATAATCAAGACCCCATATGCGCTCGAGTATGTCCTCACGACTAAAAACCCTGCCTGCACTAAGCATGAGAAGCTCGAGTACTTCGTATTCCTTGGCGGTTAGCCGAATAACATTATCTTGATGGCGTAGTTGTTTTTCATCTGGAAGCAAAACCACGTCTTTCCAAGTAATTTGGCGTGGTCGCACCTCCCCACGGCGGTAAAGTGCTTTTAGTCGAGCTACGAGTTCAACTAAGGCAAAGGGTTTTGCCAGATAATCATCACCAAATTCAAGACTCCTCACTCTATCTGGTAGGGTTTCGCGGGCTGTTAAAAACAGTATGGGTTGACGAAAATCAGCGTCTCTTAACTGTTCAGCTAATCGAAAACCAGCTTCTTCCCCTTCAGGAAGCATAACGTCAAGGATGATGAGGTCAAACGGTGTTTGCCAAAGAGCTACCCAAGCTTCATCTGCAGAATAACTACAGCTTGCTTTAAAACCATAAGCAGTAAGGGTATCTTCTAAGGTATCTGCAAGGGATTGGTCATCTTCAACTATTAACAGCCGCATAGCTTTAATCTAGCCTTTCTGAAGGCAGACTAGAGGGCTTTGATGAACGCAACATGGAGTTCTTTTGTGTTGTAACAAAGCCCTCCTTTGTGATTATTTCATTTTCGCTTCACTCGTTGTGTTTAGTCTCAAGCTAAGAACGTTAGATTCTGCAAGACCTATAGGGTCACGTTCAGACTCGGAAGGAGTCTTTTATGACACAAGCTGCTGCTAAACTTAGTTTAAGTGAACGTCTTCACTGGAATGATTTTATTAAACCCTGGCTTGTTCGATTAATATTTGTTGGTATAGGCTTAGTCGTCGGATTATACCTACTAGCACCCCGACAAGCTCGAGCTGGAGATAGGTATTTACCAGAAACATACACCGCTATTCCAACTGGCCTTGTGCAATTGACAGACCTAGAAGGTGTAACAACTTTTTTACCTGTCCGCATTGCCAGTACAAATATTGATCGTACCAATAGCTTTAGAGATGTCGGACCCATTGCATTAGACAATAACTTTGTTTTGCTCGCTCAAACACGAGAAACAACTCGCGCCACTAGCTATCAGTTAAATAACGTGCGAACCCCACTCGAGCTGGCAGTCATTAATGGTGAAGGTCTGGTTATTGCTATACAAGAGGTTCCTATTGGTAGTGAACGTGTTTCTATTGCCGAAAACCACCGCTGGGCTTTAGCTGCTAAGACAGGCACACTCGCAGCCTACGGCATTGGCGTTGATTCAGTACTTAACCCAGATTCAGTTCAAAAACTTAACTTCTGAGCTAATCAAGATTAACTCAGCACGGTATTCATACCAAGTCCGAAAAGGTACTTCATAAACTCTTACAGAGTTGATTACGTCCCAATCGGACTTGGTATTATCTCCCTAATTTCAAAGACTTCAGCCTTTAATGATTCAAGTTTAGAAAGCACGCGTTTGTGAGGCGTTTGCAGTTAAAAAAACTCGAGCTTTGGGTCTCTAAAAGGGCTTAACAAGCTGACGTCAGATTGATGGCTTGAGAGAGCTGTTGAGATTGTGGGCATTGCTTTTGAGAATTATAATGCTTAATTGTTAAAGCAAAAGAAAGTAACTTAAAATGACAATTCGTACGTTTACCTGCTAGGCTCAAAGCTTATGATTTAGATCTAATAGGCAACTGGGCGTTAGCTTTTTGAATTTTTTACAGATACCTAGCTTCTTAAAGCCCAAGCTAAGCTTATTACTCGTCAAAGACATAGTGACTTTGTAACAGTTCAAAGTTAATGCTTTCAAAAGAGAGAGGTTTTAAGTTCATTCGTTTAGACATGTTTGCTTAAAAGAATAAGCTATGACTAATACTGTCACACTTAATCAGGATATCTATGAAAAGCTTTGGGAGCTTAGAGATGATGACCCTACTCACGTAAGAAAGCAAAGTGCACAAAGACTAGCAGAACCTCTTGGAAAACTCGAGCGTGCTAAGTGCCTTTTAATTTTGAGCTTTCTTGACTATCGCCAAGGCTTTTATGATGAAACGCTTAACAAAGCATATGAAGCCCAAGCTATCTTCAAAAAACAAAATGACGAACTTTGGCTATGTAAGCTCTTGGGTACCTTAGCGCTTTGCCATGCTGCTTTAGGAAATAATCATCTGGTTTTCAGGTATTTAGATCAGCAATTTAGACTAGCTAAAAAACTTAGCGATTATGAACTAGTCTTTGCAGCCCTGCTTGATCTAGCAATTGCTCACCTTCATAGCAACCAAGACAACGCCTATGAATACTTTCAATTAGCTGAAAGCTATGTAACAAACCCAAGAGATCAAGTCTTTTTATATGTAAATTTAGGAAATTACTACCTGAATCAGAAAGACTTTAAGCAAGCCCATAGCTATATTCAAAAAGGTCTCAAGATTGCTGAAGCTAACTCTTTTTTAAGTTTGGCTAGATATGGCTATGAAGTACTGGCCAACATTGCTACTGAAAGGGAAGCGTTTGATATAGCTTTAGCTTACTCCGAGCAGGCAATAAAGCTAGGAAAAACATACAATCTACCTGAAGAATTTCAGTATTTTTCTATGGCAAAAACCTACCTTGCTAAAGGCGAAACAGAAAAGGCCCTTGAGCTAGCCCTAAGCTTATGCAGTTTTAAAGAAAAGCAAACCGCACAAACTGAACTTGTTCAAATTCATCGACTGCTCAGTAGAATCTACAAAGTATTAGGTGAGTTTGGATTAGCCTTGCAACACAATGAGAAATACAATAAAAAATCCCCGCCGCAAGCGGACGGGGTATTTACTCGAAGAGTTTCCCCT
>CAYGTA010000324.1:0-2226 GCA_964352605.1 uncultured bacterium
TTTACTAACTATGGTGGGATTGGTGATTTGGATATTAGTGCACTAGAGATAGCGAGCAATGGAAGTTATATTGTTGCTCGCAGGAGTTTCTCAACGCCAAGTACAGGACTTGATTTTCGCATCACTAGTTACCTCCCGTAATAGAAACACTAAGAAAGCTAGGGTTCGAGCGTGAGCACTCTTTGCATCTTAAAGAAAATCAGGGAAACTACAAATTAAGATATAACACTCATCTAACACCCCTTTTTTTAAGCTCGAGTTTGAAAGGGAGATTCTTATGCCACGTTGTTTAAAAGTCTGTGTTGTTGTTCTTAGTGTTTTTGGGCTTATTGCTTGCGATGGTCTGTCGTCTTTATTACCCGAAGCACCTGAACCTAAACTAAGTTTATTTCTTGAGGAAGTTAGTTTAAAATTATCTGCTGGGGAAAGCAAAAGCCTAGTTGTTACTGTTATTACGAGTGACATTGAAGAAGCCGTTCAGGTTGAGTTGGATGGTTTACCACTAGGTGTTAGCGGCTTTGCTTCTGCTTTAGATGCTTCAGGAAAAGCAGAAATTCTTTTTAGTAGCAGTTTTGCTACAGACACTACAACTACCCAAGTGCAGGTTAAAGCAAGTGCGGGTGGTTTAAGTGATAGTAAGCTTTTATCGCTTACGGTTGAGGGGGAAAGTAATGAGCCGGAACCTTCACTTAGTAACCTTGTACCCTCCAGCCTAAGTTTAAGCGCAGCACTAAGCTCTGCTGCAAAAGGCATCATAAGTTTTGAAAATAAAGGAGATGCTGACTTAACTTACAGCGCAACTAGCGAAAGTGACTTTGTTAGCCTTATTAACCCTAGCGGAACCCTAACGCCTAACCAAAAAGCTACCCTAGAAGTCGGAGCGCAATGTGCCGATGCAGTTACAACACTTAATGGAGTTATTAACCTAACAAGTAGTGCCGGTAACAGAACCGTGCCCATAACACTAATTTGCAGTGAAACTGCGCCAGAAACAGGCACGCTAGTCATTACATTAAACGGTGTACCCACAGGCGCAACACCCAATGTACAAGTAAGCAGTGAGGCTTTCAGCCAAACCCTGAACGAAACAAGCACCCTAAGTGATTTAAACCCTACAGACTACACAATTACAGCGAGCGACTTAATTGTTGATGATAAAAGCTTTTTGGTTGACCAAAAAAGCCAAAGCGTAACCGTAAATGCAGGTGGTGTAGCCGTCGTTAGCTTAAGTTACAAACTACAAGCACCCACCACAGGCAGCTTGACTGTAACTATTAACGGTACAGACAATGCGGATGTTTTAGTTAGTAACAACAATGGTTTTAGTCGAAGCCTAAATACAACACAAACCCTAGAAGGGCTTGAGCCTGCCACTTATACGGTTGCAGCTAAGACAATTACGGAAGGTGCAGATTCTTTTGTGGCAAACCCTGCTAGCCAAACCATAGATGTAACTGCAGGTCAAACCAAAACAGCGAGTGTTAGTTACAGCAAGCAAGAAAAAGAGCAAGCAACCCTAGTTGTTACAGTTACTGGTTTAAAAGAGGGTGCTAATGCAAATATTGAACTGACACGCCCTGACCAACTCAGGCAAACCCTAACCCAAAATGAAATACTGACGTTAGAACCCGGCATTTACAAAATTCAAGCTTTAGATACCAAACCTGATAGCGCAACCTTTTCACCCAACGAAACTCAAGAACTCGAGCTGGAGTTAAAGGCGGGTGAAAACAGTATATTTAGTGTTAATTATCGCTGTACTAGTGTTTTACCTCCTGACCCTTTAGTAGATGCTAGTTTGCAAAATTTGACGGCTAAAACTACGTATAATTGTGCTGATTTAGAGAGTTTAGACTCCATTTATTTTAATCATCCTTTTGGCCAAAAAATTTCTAATATCGAAGGTGTTCAGTATGCTGTTAACATAGAGCGATTCAGTTTATTTGATCATTCACTCACAACTTTACCAGAAGATATTTTTGATAATTTTACTAATCTGAAGAACATATTTATTGGATTCGGTTCACTCTCTAGTTTACCTAGTGGCATTTTTGATCAGCTTACACAACTTATTGAGTTAAGTATTGTCGATAACGAACTAAGTGCCTTGCCTGATGGCATTTTTGATCAACTCATTCAGCTAGAGAGTTTAGGGTTAAGCCGTAATCAGCTTTCCAGTTTGCCTGTCGGCATTTTTGATCAACTCATTCAGCTAGAGAGTTTAGG
>CAYGTA010000324.1:2326-5693 GCA_964352605.1 uncultured bacterium
TTTGACAACCTAACTCAATTAGCAGGCTTAAACTTAAGCAATAATCAGCTTTCTAGTTTGCCAGAGAATCCTTTTGACTCTTTATCGCAGTTAAGTACTTTGAGGTTGAACTCGAATCAGCTTTCCAGTTTAGAAGATGGCATCTTTGATAATTATCTGAACCTTATCTTTTTAGATTTGTCTGATAACCAGCTAACTAGCCTACCCAAAATAAACTTAGATACACTACCTAGATTACAAGAGCTTCCAAATTTTAGTAGTGGCGGGGTTCTATCTTTAGGGAGCAATAAGATTAGTGATTTAGGCGCTGACCTTCATCAATTCTTACTACCCCATAACTTAGATTTGCGGAAAAGCTGCTTTCATTTGGCATTTGTTCCCTCGCAAGGGTTTTTACAGGAGAGAGATCGTCTGGGCAAAAGAACTGTTGTTATTGAAAATCCACTACCAGATTGTCCTGGAGCCACAGCTATACCTATAACAAATACATTTACCAAATCAACGGAAGGCTGGAAGCTTGCTAATAACGGTTTTCCCAATGAACCAAACCTATCAACTTCAGGTGGTAATCCTGACGGTCACTTATCTGCCACAGATGCCGATGCTAACAATAGCTGGAGTTGGCGCGCACCCTATTATTACTATGGTGACACTTCACTTTATATAGGTGGTTCATTCTCATTTTCTCTAAAAGCAGCTACACCCGAACGCAGACCTAGTATTTCTGTAACGTTTGTTGGTGCAGGTCAAACCATTAATTTCAATACGGGTCAAGCACCCAGTAGTTCTAACTGGGTTGAAGTGAGCGTTCCTTTAAGTCATACAGGTTGGACTGAGCAAGGCTTTCCTATTTCGGAGGCTAGTTTTGCAGCAGTGATGGCTGATTTGCAAGATGTCCGTATTTCTGGGGAATACGGTCTTTCAACATCTGGTGGGTCTGGCTCACTAGATTCCGTGTCATTTGTAGGCCCCTAAAAATTCAAGCTTTTAAAAGGAGTGAATTATGAAAAGAATTATTACGTATATTTTTATGCTTGTTTTCTTAGCTGCTTGCAATCAGGCGAGTGAATCCAAGCCAACGCCAGTTAAGCAGACCGAAGGGGTGTTTGTTGGGTCTTTAGAAGGCACTAATGCGCTTATTGCAGTTGTCGTAAAAGATGGTGAAGTGACAGCTTACAGTTGTGGTGCAGATGGCACATGGTCAAGTCATACAGCTTGGTTTGAAGGCAAAGTAAAAGACAATAAGCTCGAGCTTGAAGAGAGCTATGGGCTTAAACTAAGCGCTGGTTTTAGTGAATCGGGTGTGCAGGGTGTACTTACCTTGCGCGACGGTAAACAGCTTAACTTTAGTGCAGAGGCTGCAAATACACAAACAGCTGCAGGGCTTTATAGGTTCGATGATGAACGAGGCGAAGCAGGGCTTATTGTAAGCAATGATTTGCAAGCAACAGGTGTTTTCTATGGTTCAGATGCTTCTGCTTCTAGAGTTACAGTTGTTGATAGTTTAACAAAGGGTGCTAAGGGTGAGCTGAAGGTAAGCGTGAATAATAAAGGGGAAGATTTAAGTCTTGTCTTAACGCCAGTTAAAGGACCTATTAAACGAGGTCCACCTCAGACACTTAATCCTGAGGATTCACCTAAGGTCATTGTGCTTATGCATGGCATGCTTACTAATTTCGATAGATCTGGAATAGGGGTTAATGAACCAAGTAGCCCTAGAGGGTACTGGTTACATGAGTTTGTTCTGGGTCTATTAAATGGTGAAAAAGAAGCCCCCTTAAAAACCCTAGCCGGTACAGATGTTTCTAATGACCGCTGGTACACCGAAGGCCTCGCTCCCAACGTAATTGGGGATTCATTCATCTATGCAGATAATGGAAGTTGGAGTGATAAACGCCAAGCGCCCCCCTTATCTGTCATGATGACTTACCGTGATTCCACCCTTGGAATCTTGGAGCAGTCTTCTCAAGCCACAGATCAGATTTATGATTTTTACAAATGGTATGAAGCGAAATTCAAAGTTCAACCCCAACTCATTTTAATGGGGCACAGCATGGGTGGTTTGGCTGCTCGTTTTATAATTGGTAACCCTGAACGTGCTGATCTAGCGCAAGTTTCCAATGTAAGTACGGCTGAGCTTAATCTTGTGACCCCTGAGCTAAAAGAGAAAATGGCGTTTTTGCGTGACCGCACGAATTTTCTAGTTACGCTTAGCACCCCTCATGAGGGCACACCTTTTGCTGAAAAAGGTGAAGCAATCATAGACCAAGCCCTAAAACTTAAAGATGCCTTAAAGCAAGATATTGAAACTGTTGGCAAGGTAAACACATTTTTTGAAGGTGTTTTCTCGGAACTGTTAGATAGTCAGTTTGAACTTGGCAGCGCCGTTTTTTCTGAGGAGGACATCCTAGCAAGTTTAGATGGCATTGTAGATACGCTTAATCCTAATACTGGACAGATTTCTGATTTAACGGAGTCTTTCTGGCTGGAAATGAATAGATTGGCTCTTAAACCAGAAAATGCACGCAGAGGTAGTGATGTCATAATTCCTGGTACAGAAGGTTTCCTGATTCCCATTTACACGGTCGGTGGTCGCTCGCCTGGCTCCCGCTACTTCAGGACTTTAGATATGCAGCAAAATTGGTTTGGTCTTGATGCCGATAATAAAGCTTTACCTCAAAACTACGGAATACAGGATTCTTCTCCTGTCAGCATAATTTTACCTATTTTGGTTGATATGTTCATGCTCGAATTCTTTGAAGGTTGGGGTGACACAGATCAAGTTCTTATTAGCAACTTTTCAGGTAGGCTTGATAAGTCTGAGCGGTTTGGTCTGGCTTCAAGTGCAGAGCTTCTTTACAATGAACTTCTTGAGCTAGCCAGAACAGGCGGGCTTGACCCGAGTATTTTGTTTGGGTTTTTTGGCACGGGTGGTCTAGATACAGACGCGATTGTGCGTTACTTTGAAAGTACCGAGCCTTACTACCCTACTCAGCTTCCTATTTACCTGAGTGAAGGGCTCAACTTTGAGGTTGATTTTGATGAGAGTATAAGGATTGATGTTCCTTTTTTAGTCTGCTCGAGTTTAGATACCTCTTTCATCTCAGAGAACCTTGCTGATGTAGCTCTCGCTTTAAGTGATTATAGCGACTTGAGTCTGGCGCTTGCTGAAACGCTTCTTAGCCAATCACTTAGTTTTGAAGACTTCTTAAGGCTCGAGCTTGACCCTGTGCGTTTGCTAGAGACGTTCCTTGAAGATGTAACTGATACCTTTAGAGAAGAAACGCTCGAGCTTTTAACTGCGGCAGCTACTGCCGCGTTTGATCTAATCACTGAGTTGGGTGTTGAAGCGCTCGAGTGTGCTGAT
>CAYGTA010000325.1:0-5686 GCA_964352605.1 uncultured bacterium
ACGTTTCAGTTCTTTTATGTCTACGTATTCGTCTATGGTGTGTGCATGTGCTATGTTGCCTGGGCCTAAAATAACGAGGGGTAAGTGTTTTTGGTATACGAGCGCTTCGGTTCCGTAAGGTACTGCTAAGGCTTTTTCTTCGCCAGTGAGTTCTAGGCTTAGTTTTATTATGTCTGAGTCTTGGGCTACGTAGAAGGCATCTACCCCACTGTGTTCTGTGTCAAAACCGTAAGCTTTGGCTTTATCGACAACGAGCTTTACCGCGTCTTGGGTGTTTGCTTTTGGCATGGAGCGTAGGTTTAGTTTGGCGATGGTCTTAACGGCGGTCACGTTGCCTGCGCAGTTACCGTCATCTAGGGTTAAGTTAAAGCCGTTGGTGGCTGGGTCAAACTCGTCATCTGCGAAGTGTGAGTCTGTCATGAATCTTTGTTTTAGCTCTGCCATTTCTGCTAAGAAGGGGGCTATTAAAAAGTTAGCTGAGGTTCCTTTTTCGGTGCTGGTGTGGGCTGCTACTCCGTGTGCAGTTACAGTAACGTGGTAGCCGCCTTTGTGTGCGTAGACGGGTATCATTTCGGTGGGTTCGGGTACGACACCCATGTCTGGCCAACCGCTGGTTTTAAAGGTTTTTGAGTTGTTTGAAACTTGTCTGCAGCCTCCAAAGCCGTATTCTTCATCTGCAGCAATGACTATATAAATAGGTTTTTTGAGTTTATTGGGGTCTGCTTTTATGGCTGCTACTATGCTTGCTGCTAAAGGGCCTTTCATGTCGCAGCTGCCACGCCCGTAGAGTTTACCGTCTTTTTCGTAGGGTTCAAATTGACTGTCATTAGCAGGTACCACATCACTGTGTGAGAAGAAGCCAAAGCCACCTTCTCCGTTACCTTTTTTTGCTACTAGACTTACTTTGGTTTGACCATCTACATCATGTACATAAGAGAGTCTTTCCACTTCAAAGCCGTTTTCTTCTAAGTAATTTTGTAGATAATCACTCACTTCAACATTTCCATCTCGACTAACCGATGGGATGCTTATGAGGTTGCGGGTAAGTTCAGTAACGCTAGCTAATGGCATGTGGTTTCCTTTCACTTTCTTATCTTGAGCTGAGCTTAAGATTTACGTTGGAGACTTGTACTAAATTTTTAAATTAACGCTTATCCTTTAAAAAGGTATTTTAAAAGCTAGGCTTTAGTTTGTTCCGCTAACTATACCTTTAGATGGTCTGAGTAACTTTATGCGTCCTACCAAAAATAGACTAATCGCGACAAGAATAAGGCTATAGCTTAGTAGTTGAAAACTCTGCTGATAATCAAAACGTTGAATAAGCAAGCCTGCTAGAACAGGGCCAATGACTTTGCCTGCGTTGGCAAAAGAACCCACCAAGCCCATGCTTAAACCCAAACTTTCTTGCTGCACTTGATTGGCGACTAGAGCGAGGCTAGCAGGAAAGATTAGCGCTTGCGCTGCACCTGAAAGAACTGCAGCTATAAAGAAAATTAGGATGGCTGAGCTTTGCATGAGCCATAAAATACTTGCCCCCAAAAGGCACATACCTAAACAAATAATAGGTAAATAGGCAAATCTATCAGCAAGACGACCAGTAAAGGGTTTAAGAAGGATATGAGCACCCTCTTGAACTGCAAAAAAGGCACCTATAAACGCAACATTCATACCCATTGACAATGCATAAATAGGCAAAAAAGCTTTTAAGGCATAAAGCACTATGTAATTTACACACTCGAGTGCGCCTGCGAACCATATGGCTGCACTTTGTTTTAAGGTGGCTAGTCCTTTTTTGAGTTGCTCTTTTAGGGGTTTTGGTTCTGACGGTGGAGCTTCAGGTAGAGACAAGATGGGTATAAACGCTAGGGCGCTCAAAATGCCTATGAGCGTAAACACCATTTGGGGTGACCAGATGAGTAAAAGTAGGCCTGCTAAGGCTGGGCCTACAATGTAGCCGCCTTCTCTGGCTAAGCCAAACCAGCCTAGTTTTTCAGCTAAGCGTTTTTTGCTCTGCCCTGCTATATAAGCGAGCGTTACGGGTCCGTAAATGGCGGTAGCCATGCCATGCACAAGCCTGATGCCAAAGAGTTGTTCGGGTGTTTCAATAAACCAATATAAGAAAGGCATGAAGGTAAAAAAGAGAGTACCGACAATAAGCCAAGTACGTCTACCTGATCGGTCAGATAAAAACCCAATAGCGGGTTTTAAGAGCATGCCTGTTAGTGTTGATACTGACACAATGACACCCAGAAACGCGTCACTTGCACCTAAGGCGGCAGCAAATAAGGGTAGCAAAGGTGTTTTGCCCATCTGATAAGCAGACCGCACAATGAAATCAGCAAGAGTTAGTTTAAAAAAACCTTCTAAGGTATTTGAGTTATTATTCAAGTGCACACTAACAATCCACCTTTATATAATAAGTTAGTATTGTACCCAAGAAATACCTTAAGGAGAGCATTATGGCATTTGATGGACTACTCGAGTGGCGCTGTATAGGACCTTTTCGTGGTGGCCGTGTGGTCGCTGTTGCAGGTGATGTGAAAGATAAGAACACCTTTTACTTTGGTGCTTGTGCGGGTGGTGTTTGGAAAACTACTGATGCGGGTACTTTCTGGGAAAATATCTCAGATGGCTTTTTTAAGACGTCATCTGTGGGTGCTTTGGCGGTTAGTGAAAGTGACCCTAATGTTATTTATGCGGGTATGGGTGAAAGTACCATTCGGATAGATGTTTCTCATGGTGATGGTGTTTATAAATCTACAGATGCTGGTAAAACGTGGCAGCATATGGGCTTAGAAGATACCCGTCATATTTCTAAAATTAAGATTCATCCGACTAATCCTGATATTGCTTGGGTTGCTGCTTTTGGTCATGCGTTTGGTAATCATAAAGAGCGCGGTGTTTATAAAACTATTGATGGTGGTAAAACTTGGAAGAAGGTTCTCTTTAAGAGTGATAAAGCGGGCGCAATTGACTTAACGATTGACGCTAAGAACCCGCGTATTTTGTACGCTAGCATCTGGGAGGCTTACCGTAACTTCTGGCAAATAAGTAGTGGTGGTCCTGACAGCAGCATCTTTAAAAGTACAGATGGTGGCGAAACATGGACAGATATAAGCAAAAATGCTGGCCTGCCTACAGGTTTGCTTGGCAAAATTGGCATGGTTACTTCACCTGCGCAGGCAGGTCGCATTTGGGCAATTATTGAAAACAGCAAAGCTGGTGGGCTTTACCGTAGTGATGATTTTGGGGAAACATGGGCACTTGTTAATGAAGATCAACGTCTTATTTCAAGAGCTTGGTACTACATGCATCTTACCGCTGACCCACAGGATGCTGATACGGTTTACATAAATAACTTAAGCTTCTGGAAGTCAACTGATGCTGGTAATAGCTTTACTGAAATAGGTACGCCTCATGGGGATAATCATGACCTTTGGATTGACCCTGAAAACCCGCAGCGCATGGTGCAGGGTAATGATGGTGGTGCTAATGTATCTCTAAATGGTGGCGCAACATGGTCAAGTGTTTACAACCAACCCACCTCGCAGTTCTACCACTTAGAAACCGACAACCAAGCCCCTTACCGTGTTTACGGAACTCAGCAAGATAACAGTAGCGTATCTGTACCTAGTCGCAGCCATAACGGCAGCATCTCGTGGAGTGACTGCTACACCGCAGGTACAGGCGAAAGTGGCTACATAGCCCCTCATCCAGAAAATTCAGATATTGTTTATGTAGGCGCCATTGGCAGCAGCCCAGGTGGTGGTAACAGCTTGCAACGCTACGACCACAAAACCAAACAAATTAGGTTAGTGACCACATGGCCTGAAGCCATGACAGGGCGTGGCGCCATTGAAGACAAATATCGTTTTTTCTGGACCTACCCCCTTTTCTTCTCTCCTCATGACAGCAACACCATTTATATTGGTGGTAATCACGTTTTCAAAAGCACCAACGAAGGGCAAAGTTGGGAGCTTATAAGCCCTGACCTTACCAGAGCCGACCCAGACAAATTACAACCCTCAGGTGGCCCCATAAACCGTGATTCAGTTGGCGCAGAAACCTACGCCACCATCTTCGCACTTGCTGAAAGCCCCTTAGAAAAAGGTGTTTTATGGGCAGGGAGTGATGACGGGCTTGTACATATAAGCCGTGATGGTAGCGAAACATGGACAAATATAACCCCTAAAGGCCTACCCGAATGGACGCAAATAAGCATGCTCGAGCCTTCCCCACATGATGCAGGCACATGCTACATGGCAGCCACCAAATACAAGCTGGATGATTACGAGCCTTACCTTTTTAAAACCACTAATTACGGTAAAACATGGACACGCATAGATAAAGGCATACAAAGAGATCACTTTAGCAGAGCCATTCGTGAAGACCCCAAACGCCAAGGCCTACTTTACGCAGGAACCGAATGCGGTCTTTATATTTCCTTTGATGCAGGAAAAAACTGGGAAAGCCTGCAACTTAACTTACCCATCACCCCAATTTACGACCTAAAAGTAAAAAATGATGACTTAGTGGTAGGCACCCACGGTAGAAGCTTCTGGATACTCGATGACATAACCCCGCTACATCAATACCAAGATGAGCTAAGCAAAAAAGATGCCCATCTATTTGCCCCCAGAGACAGCGCTCGAGTTCTTCCTGTTATCTTTGAAGGTGCTTTTGGTGGGGCGCCCGGTAAAAACTATATGGGTAGTTTAGGTATTGTTGCGCCTTACCTGCATAACAAAACCTCCGAAGGTGCCGATGACATTACCTTTTTAGATACAGGCACTAACCCACCTAAAGGCGTAATCGTTACGTACTACTTAAATAAAGAACCTAAAGACAGTATTTCTTTAAGCTTCGCAGATGCTAAAGGTAATGTCATTAGAACCATAAGCAGTTTAAGTGATGAAGAAAAAGCCAAACGCAAAGACGACCCGCATGCAGATGTAGGCATGACTGCAAGCAAAGGCTACAACCGCTTTGTCTGGGATATGAGGCACGCTAAACTACCTGCCATTAAAGGTAGTGATGTTGTTGCTAAAACCCCGCATGCAGGCGCCATGATAGCGCCCGGTGACTATCAAGTTACCTTAACTATAGGTAAGAAAAGCCAAACGCAAAGCTTTACTATAGTTCCTGACCCCTTTGCAGGCAAAGTCAAGCAAGCCGACCTAAATGCCCAGTACAAACTCTGGAAGCAAATTACCGATAAACAAACCGACACCATAAATGCCATTAACCAAATGCGTGACCTTAGAGTACAACTAGATGGCTGGGCAGAACGCCTAGAGGGCAAACTCGCCAAAGAAGCCAGTGAACTAAAAACAAGCGTACTCGCCATAGAAGAAGAACTCGCCAAAGCCGACATGCGACCCGGCTGGCCAGACAACTTTAACGCAGGCATACGCCTACTCGAAAAACTAAGCAGCTTAATACCTGTCGTCAGCATAGGTGATTACAAACCCACTGACCAAGCACAAGAAGCCTTTAAAGACTTTTCAAGTAGAATAGATGAGCAAATCAAAGCCTTTGACAAGCTTGTTAAAACAGACCTTAAAAAGTTCAATGACAAGCTAAAGAAAGCAGAAACGCCCAATATAGTTCTTAATTAAGCGCATCGATACTTTTAGCATTTCCACGAATGGTTGCACCATCAGACCATTCGTGCGACCCGGGGGAG
>CAYGTA010000326.1:0-5679 GCA_964352605.1 uncultured bacterium
ATGCTCACCTGAGGTGTGGTTTCAGTACGGTAATCATTTAGCAAAACACTACTACCAGAATCAAGAGTGGCATCTGTGTTAGGTGTATTACCTGTACCAGAACTCAAATTAGAACTATCACGCTTACTCACTGTATGAGCAGTCTCCTGACTCTTATAAGTAATACTTGAAAGCGCGCCACTAAACGTCTCAGGACCAAGTGCACCCGCATAGAAACTATCATTGAAAACCGAGTCAAACGTTAGTGTGAGTTTGGCACCTGCAGGAAAAATAAAGCCATTCGCTGCATTTTGCACCGTAAGCGTTTCAGGATCACTCGAGTTTGTAATAAGAAAATTACTACTGTCTACAGTGTCGGTGCCGTCACTAACGTTGTTTGGGTTTGTGACAACAAGGCTTGTTAGGCTACTAAGACCAGCTGAGTTTGTTGCGTCCCACGGTAAGCTAAACCCTGACCATAGTGCGTCAAAAGCAGTGGCTGAACCTGTATTTTCAAGCTCTATAGTCCAACTAACGGTTGAGCCTAGCGTTACGGCAGTATTTGGACTTGCGCTCATGCTAAGAGTAATCTGTGGTTCAACGATTTCTGCATGAACTATATTAGATGTAACGGTTGAAACGCCTGTTACATCTAAGGTGAAACTGTTGTCTAGCTGAGCATCTTCTTGATTAAAAGCTACATTTTCAGCAATAGCGTCAAACTCAATGACAATGTATTCACCTTGAGTGGCGTCCGAATTGCTATTACTAACAGTACCAAGATCAATGGCTAAGTCATCGCCAGCAGAAGCGCCAGCAACCGTTAGATTCACAAGTACGCCATTATCTGTAATAACACAGTCGGGGGTCACGCCTGTAGCTGCTGTGCCAGATACAAGCAAAGTGCCACTCGAACAGTTTATGGTTTGACTGCTTGTTATTTGGTTAGCGTTGCTTATAAAAGCTATCGCTAGGTTACCTGTATATTTGAGTCCATCTGGTAATAAGTCAGTAACTATAAAGTTATCACCGCTTGCTTCTGGTAGTTGCAGCTCTAAACGGTAACGAACACTTTCGCCGATAGATAAAGGAATGGCATTTGCATTATCTGCTGCTGTAGCCGCGTCACCATTATCAGTATGTGTTTTGTCTGTAGAAACATAGCTTTTACTCAAAATAGCGCCATCTATATTAATAGAAACAGAATCACTAGCAGTGTAACTATGCTCTTCACTACCAGAGTCAGTGCCTGTTGCATTGCCTGTAGTTCCAGATTCATCTAAAGAACTATAAGTTGCGGTGGCGGTGTTGCTTAAGGTTTCACCAATAATAACGCTCGTTAAAGAACTCGCCCTTAACGTGAATTCACATCTATCACCTGGTAAAAGATCTATTGCTGGAAAGCTCACAACATCTGTTGCGCCTGTTGCTACTGAGCCTGTAATACCAGTTTGAGAACAGGTGTGAGCATTCCAACTAGATAAAGCAGTTAGGCTAGCAGTTGAGTAATCAAGGTCATCAGGTAAGCTGTCCTCAATAACTGTTTCAAAAGCAGTTGTTCTAGCAATGCTATTTTGCTCATCATCAACAGTTAAACGAATGCGAAATTCAACCTCATCATTAGCATCTACAGTTACGCTGTCAACATAAGAAGAATCACCAACAATTCTTACTTTCTTCTCAACAAAAATATGTGGCTCAACCACCTTAATACGGGGTCTTTCGCCGATTGCCTGATATACATTTACAGTATTACTTGAACTAAACACTCGAGCTCGGTTATCACGGTTATCATTATGGTCATTGCTAGCACTATTACTTTTTAAAACAACGGCGTTAAATTCTATGACAATGTATTCATTATTAGCATCATTGTCATTGTTTGTTACGTCTGAAATAAGGAAGTAAGGGTCGTTTCCACCTTGCGTTATGGTGGTAAAGGTAGTTCCATTTGCGTTGGTTCCGTCTATGTTGCAACTTGGTGTTGTTGCTAGGCTTGTAGCATAAAAGGTCCCACAGATGGTCATTTTCCCATCATCATTATTAGTTGTCATGTTGGTGTCACGAATAAAAACAATTTTTGCGCTTCCATCATCTACAAATTGAAGTCCGGTAGGTAATTGGTCTTGAATTCTTAGGTTTGTGTAAACGCCTTCAGGTAATAGAGTTTCAATGCGGTAACGAACTATTTCCCCCACCACGACATGACGAGGGTCAGACGCGGTTCCTGCAGTTGCGTCAGACGTAATAGCTTCAGACGTTACGGTTATAACTTTAGTTATGCTTGGGGGACCTAAAGTAACAGTTGCAAGTTCTGTTACTACAGGAAAGTACTCAGCACCGGCATCATTTGTAGAGGTAAAGGTGACTTCGGCATTGTTCGTAATGGTTGTGCCTACTTCAGTATCTGACTTTATATCACAAGAAACGGTAACAACGGCAGTGTCAGAGCTAAATGCTGAACCTTTTGTACCGTCATTTGCAGATAGCGTGCTAGATAAATTCAGCCATGTTGTGTAATCACTAGTATTGGTACTAAATAAATCATTTACTGCCCCTGTTGTTAGCGTTGTGCCAGTACCATCTTGCACGGTTAAAACGCTACAGTTTTCTAGTTCGCTTGGCACAATGTCTCTTATGCTTACATTATGAGCAGGTGCGCCGCCTTGGTTTTCTACAGTTATTACGTAAGTGATTTTATCGTCACCGTCTGCATTTGTTGCATTACCGTTAATAGGCAAAGTAGTATTTGCAGGGCTTACTATATCTTTAGAACTTACCCCATCGCCATCTGTAACAGTGCTAACGCCTTTGGTAATCACCAAATCTGGAGCTTTGACAAGTATTTCAGCTGTATCTATAGGTTGAGAAGCAGTAGAGCTTGTATTATTTGCGCTTGCTTCCATAAAATTACTTAAGGTTAGTCCATCATTAAATGCGGTATCGTTTATTTTTGCTGTTATGTCTACCTGAATGATGACTGTACTTGTGGGTGTGACGTCAAGATCGGGCCAGTTAATAGTAAGTTTGTTTTGTGCTCCGTTTATATCAATGCTTGTGGGGTCTGAAAAAGGTGCATTATGTTGTGGCCCTAAACTTATATTTGGGTTGCTGGTTAAGCTTGTGTTGGTACTAATGGCGTAAGCAGTTCGACTGTCATCAATATCTATAATTGGTAAGGGAAAGTAATCTTTAAATATAATGGCTTGTGAATCACCTGATGGAATTGTCATGGTAAGGCGGTAAGTAATAGAGTCGCCAGGGTCATAACTACTGGCTGGGTTAACTACTGTTTTTTCAATGCTAATAGGCTGAATGCTTGTAGTAGATGATGTACCTTCAGTACAACTTGCGGCACCTTGAGATA
This sequence comes from uncultured bacterium, assembly GCA_964352605.1. Taxonomy (GTDB): domain Bacteria; phylum Deinococcota; class Deinococci; order Deinococcales; family Trueperaceae; genus JAHEBB01. The sequence goes on from CAYGTA010000326.1 coordinate 3,347, forward strand.
AGTTGTAGGTACCTGTCACGGTGCTATCTAAGCTGTCACTGGCACGAATAGGTTGAGCATCATTATAGGTTTGCAAAACGTCAGCGGTAAAGGTAATAGTTGCAGTTGAAGAAGCATCAAAATCTGTTGCTATAACACCTGTTGTTGTGCCACCTGTACCCAAAATATTAAAGCTTACGGTTGTTTCGCCACTTGATGTAGCAACGCTTCGGCTTAGTGTGTAAGTACCGCTAGCCACCGTAATAGTGGCATCATTATTGTAGTCAAAACCATCCTCAAGAACATTTTGTATAGACAAATCAGTTACATCTACAAAGTCAGATACACTTATGCTTGTAGTAAACGTAACCGTGTTACCAGGCACGGCAGTAGTCGGGCTAGCAGATTGTGCAATGCCGACATGCTTGGCTATATTAAGTTCATCTTCAGTTAAACACTGGGCACCATCTAAGGTGTTAGTAATAAAAACAGGAATACTTAGACTAATATCGTTGCTAACACCAGCGCCTGCACCTGTATCACTCAAACAACTCGCTTCAATAATACGTGCTTCACCAATCGCAGCTAAGACGGTTGCGTTAGGAGTTAAAGGTGCACTACCGGACTGCAAGGTGACATTTGAACTGTTTTTAATAGTAACCGTACAAGCAGAACTTGCACCTGTAATAGTAATGGGGCTAGCTGTAAACTGAACATCTTCAGGAATATCTATACCGTAATTACCATCTTCGCCCGGAAATTGAATAGGGCTAACGGTTTTAGTGCTAGCAATATCTCCTGTAACAACAATATTAAAAGGATAACTTGTGCCTGGCGGAACTTCGCCTTCTGTACTTGTATCTGTATAAGAATAAATGATAACAGTCGGTGTTACATCTGCAACAGTTTCACTGCCAACAATAGCCGTAGTACCTGTAGCACTATCACCATATTCATAAACCGGAATTAATCTAATTGCATCATCTTGAGCAACATTAAGGGTTGCATCTGTAGCTAAGGTGGCACAAATTACCAGTTCTAATGTTGGCCCACCGTCGACAATAGAGCCAGCAGGTAAGCTAAGTAACGTTAGCGTACTCGCATTAGTCGGAACATTACTTGCAGGCACGGTTGCTCCAGACAGAGGATCGGTTAAAGCACTACCACTAAACGTACCAACTGATGTCGTTGAAACGCCTGATTCTAAAAACTCTGCACTTTTGAATGTTAGGTCAGGCGCTAAAATAAGCTGGTAGTAAGGTCCAAAGCCCGTATTACCTGTGTGGCTCCAAGAGGCCGTAAAGCACATATCCTCACCAGCAAAACTCTCATGACCCGTTGCAGGAATGTCTAAGCTAATGTTTGCTGTTTGAGCTAAGCCAAAAGATGCTAAACATAAAAAGCTCATAACGCTCAAAAGGCGCGTAAAGGCTAGAAGTTTCATTGATTACCTCCGAAAAGCTCGAGTCTTAAGTAGAGGCCGTTTTGGGTGTATTGGCTTAGGCCGTCAAAGCCGTTTAGGGTGTAGCCCATAACCAACCATATTTCATCTATAACGCGTCCGCTTGCTTCTATGCTTAGTGCAGTTGCATCTGAAGATGTGCCGGGTTGCCACTGATGGTAGATGGTGCTGCCTAGACCAAAGCGGTCTGTTAGGTAGTAGTGGCCGCCTATAGAAACAAGATAAGTGTTAGCTTGGGGGGTGTTTAGGGGTAATTTGTAAGCAAAGCCAGGTCTGATTTGCCAACGGGTACCAAAGTGAAGGGTAGGCGCAAGTTCACCTTCAAGCATGGGGTCTTCACCTGTTGTTAGCTTGTGGTAGCTAAGTAGGCTTATGTTACTGCCTCTAAGGGCGTAAGAGAGCGTAAAGTCGCCTTCTTGACTGGGGCTAAGTTGGTAGTTTGCTGCAAAAGAAATAACTTGTTGGTGGCTTAGTTGGCCTGTTATGCCTGAGCGTAAAGTAACTTTGAAAGGCTCTTCTGAGCTGCTGTCATAGTTAAGTTCTGTGCCTAAGCTAGCTTTCAAGGTGTTTAGTTCAAAACGAACGCCGAAGCCGGCTAAGCCTGTATTAGTACCGTCATCAAAATCTTGCTCATAAGCAGCTGCTAAATCTATAAACCAGTTTTCACTTAAAGCTAGGGGCGTGTCTATGCCAAAGCGTGCGCGATTACCAGCGCCTGCTGCGCTGGGTAGTTGGTAAGAAAGCGCAAGACTGCTAGAACCTAATTTTTGTACCAAGCCTAAGCTACCCGTAAGGTTTGTGCCCCACAAGTAATTCAGGTTTGCAGTTGCGCTCAAGTTATCATCGAACTTATAAGCTACACTCAAATCACTTAAAGCTTGACTCTGTGTAC
>CAYGTA010000327.1:0-5654 GCA_964352605.1 uncultured bacterium
AAACTCGAGTGCCTGCATAAATCACACTTTTATTTCAAAGCTAGTGCTCAAATCTTGGGCTTGCCCAGCTTCAGCTGAGCGGTAAGCGCTTTCGATTATGTCAATCACATGCCTTGCGTGTTCAGCGGTGGCTAGACTAGGTTTATCTTCTAAGACCCAGTCTACAAGCTGCATGACATCTTCATAGACATGGGCTTCTTCTATATCTTCATGTTTACCAGTTACATGTGGCAGACTGGCAACATAGCTTTTTTGTTCAGCAATTTCACGACCTTCATAATCAATAATGTTGCCGTTGAGTGTAGCCCCATTTATGACTCCTTTGGTACCAAAAATGAGGGGGCGACCCATGTTGGGTAAGCTTCCTGCAGCAACACCGTAAACAAAAGCGAAGAAGTTGTTACCAAAGTCAAGCACCATTAGTGTTTGGTCATCCATATCTGTAGGTAGCATTTGACCCATGAATTCACGTTCTTTAAGCCGGACACCTGAAAAAGCTGTGACTCGTTTTGCAGGGCCTAACACTGCGGTCATGGCATGAAGCCCGTAAACGCTCATGTCGTAAAGAGGGCCACCGCCTGGTTTACGAAAGTACCAAGCGGGATTTATGTTTGTTAGTGGGGTATCACCTTGACGAACAGTTGTTTCCTCTTCATGATAACGCCCAAAGCTCGAGCCTGTTACCGCCCACGTGAGTGTGCCAAGGGCACCTTCTTGAATGAGTTTGCGAATAGCCTGTAAGCGTGGGTTGATGAGCTCACCTGGTGAGGCTACCAGTTTTACGTTTTTTTCTTTAGCTAGCGCTATAAGCTCATTGGCTTCAGCTACGGTAGTGGTCATGGTTTTGTTGAAATGAACATGTTTACCGTGTTCAATCGCGAGTTTGCCTTGTTCGAAATGCAAGCCAATCGGAGTGGCTATGCTAACCGCATCAATCTGGTTATCAGCCAGCATAGTTTCAAAGCTTTCATAAGCATGAGGAATGTTGTATTTTTCTGCAGCAGCTCGAGTGCGGTCTATGACAGGGTCGCAAAGCGCTGTTAGTGTGACTCTGTCTTGAACATCTTGTAATGTAAGGTGGGGCAGTAAACCTCTAAGGCTTATGCTGCCTACACCTACAACTCCTAGACGTAAAGGTTTTGTGTGCGTCATTTCTTTTTAAACTTGCTTCCAGGCATTGTTTAGCATCGCTATGCTTTTTGGCACAGCAGTGTCAGCTTCTTCATTACCTTCCATTTCAATAGACAGATAACCTTTAAAATCTGCATTTTTTAAAATACCCAAGATGCGAGGATAGTCTAAATCAATGGTAAATACTTTGCCGCCACCAGGGTAGGTTTTGGCGTGGGCTAAAGCCACATAGGGTGCAAGTTTTTCCATGGCTGTGTACATGTCACTGTCGTAGTAAAAGTTACCGGTATCAAGAATGGCGCGTAACCACGGTGAGTTTATGGTTTCAAGAATACGAATCATGCCGTCTGCTGTGGTGGTTAAACCCCAGTGGTTTTCGAGCAGCAGCATGACCCCTTGCTTCTGGGCATGTTCAAGGCATGCACTTAATCCTTCTATAGCCCAGTTAAAGCCATCATCTTCTGTGAAGCCTTCCCATGGTTGAGTCCAGCCTTTGCTTTCAATGAGACCAGGGCTGCCTTCTCGTCGCCAAGCACCTGCATTGATGCGTATGGAAGGTATGCCTAATTCATGTGCTAGGTTAATGCAATTTAAACTGTGTTCAATGTTTTGCTTACGCTGTTCAGGGTCATCCCAAACAAAATCTTGACTGGTACCCAGATTGTACAAGGCTAAGCCATTTTGAAACGCGTGGCGTTTGAGTTTTTGTAGATAGCTATTAGATTCGCTTTCAAGTTGCTGATGCAGTATTTCTACACCCATGAGCCCCATATCATGCGCTTTATCAAAGATATGCTCGAGTGCAACCTTTTCAGGAGTGAAGTGCCAGAATGAGTAGCTTGATACGCCGAGTCTTAACTGTTTCATAAGTGTCCTTTACTGAACGTGTTGCTGTTTAAGGTGTAAATTCAGGGGCTGCGGTTCCCTCTGCTTTTGAGCCAAGTAGAACGTCAAGAGTGCGTTCCAAGGAGGCATCTTGAAATCCAAAACTCAAAATGGCAGGTTTTGCAATTTCAAAACAATTGTAAGGATTCCAAAGCGCAATATGCGTAAAGCTTTCGCTACGATGAGCAATTTTGTTAGCGAGTTCTACCTCTTTGTCACTTATGCGCTGACGGGAGCTAGACACAAAGAGATTACTAGAACCTAAGGGCTCTAAAATTCTTTCTATAGAAAAGCTATCAGGATGATAAAAGATACGATTTACACTAAAGCCTCTAGACTCGAGTTTTGTAGCTAGTGTAAACGCTGGGTTGCTTACCATGTCACTGGCGCTGCCACCTACATCTTTCTCTGAGGCTATAAGGGTAATTATTTCGTTAGTGTTTAAGGCAATGCCACCACCAATCTTACATACGGTTTTATGAATAGCTCTTTTTATTAGGGCTTCATCTTCTTCTTGCCATGCTTCATTCGGATTGTAAGAAGCGGGATAGCTTTGACTTAAGTTTTTTAAGCGTTGGTGGGAGGCGCCTAGCATGGTTTTATCTAGGATGCCATTTTGAGCTGCCTCATCAACGGCATTAAATATAGCTTCATGGGTGCTTACTGGGTTTGTGTGAACGTTGTAAAGAGGCATATCAATACCGGCCTCAAGAGCACGAATGACCGACTCAGTTGTGCCGTAAGTTTGGCCAATGGCTTGCATTTCAAGAGCATCAGAAAAACTGACGCCTTTAAAGCCAAGTTTAGTTCTTAAAAAATCGGTCATAATTTTTTTAGAAAGGGTAGCGGGTAGCTTTGGGTCAAGTGCTGAAATGACACCATGGTAGCTCATTATACAAGCGACTCCCGCAGCCATACCTGCTTTGAAAGGGAGAAGCTCGAGTTCTTCGAGTCGCTCGAGGCTGACATTTAGTGTGGGCAAATCATGATGGGAATCTACAGATGTATCACCATGCCCCGGGAAGTGCTTTAGGGTGGCAGCGAGTCCAGCAGCTTGGCTTCCTTTGACAAATGCAGCTACGTGCTTAGCAACCTTTTGGGCGTTACTTGAGAATGATCTATCACCTATGACGGGGTTGTTTGGATTGTTATTTGTGTCTGCAACAGGGGCAAAATTTACATTTATACCTATGCTTTTTAAAGCTCTGGAACTCATAAATGCTATTTGTTCGGTAAGTTCAAGGTCACTGGCGCTGCCGAGTGCCATGTTGCCTATGCTGTAAGGGATGTCTGTTGCTCGTACTACGGTGCCGCCTTCTTGATCAATGCCGATGATGAGGTCTTCGCCACATAGTTCTCTTAGTTCTTGGGTGAATTCTGCTATTTGGAATCGGTCTTTTATATTTCGTCTGAAAAGACATATGCCACCCACTTGATGGTAAGCTAAAAAGGCTTTTTCATCACTTCTTAACTGCTGCCCTGAAAGGTCAATCATTACTAAGGAATGGGCTGGCATTAATTGCTTTCGACCAAGTAAAAACTGCTTGCTAGGCAATGTTTGTTTTGAGGCTGACTCATGCTTAAGCCTATCACGATTGTGCAAATTGGTCTAGTAGTGGTACACTAGCGTATTACGAAGCAAAAACTTAAGGGGCAAAGAATCATAAATTCATGATGGAATCTTTTAATCAGCTAAACATTGATAAAGAGCTGCCTACACCTGCCTATTTGCAGCTCAAAACCCAACTACTAAACGCTATAGATACTGGTCAACTACCGGCAGGCGTTGCTTTGCCTTCAGAAAGAGAATTAGCTGAAAAGCTAGGGCTGTCACGTATGACCGTAAGAAGAGCCTTTGAAATGCTTGTCACAGAAAAACAACTCGAGCAACGTCAAGGCTCAGGAACCTATGTATCAGAAAAACAACTCGAGCAAACCATCGATCGTGTATTGGGCTTTGTTGATGAAGCAAGAAACCTCGGTTTTAAAGCAGGGAGTATTTTGCTTAACTGTGCCAAACTAAAAGCATCAAAGCGTGTTCGAGAAGCCTTAAATACAAACGAAAATAGCGTTGTTTTAAGCCTTAAACGCTTGAGAACCGCAGATGATGACCCCTTAGCGCTACAAACAGCACATCTAATACCCGAATTAGCTGATTTATCTTTAGACTTGCTAGCGCATCATAAAAGTTTATACAAAACACTTCAGCTTCAATTTGGCAAAGTACCTCACGCTGCAAGGCAGACTGTTGGCGCACGGCAACCAACAGCCTTAGAATGCCAACTGCTCAATATAAGTCAAGATATTCCTGTATTAGAAATTGAACGAACAACCCTAGATGAAAACAATCAGCCATTTGAATATGTATTAAGTAGTTATCGTAGCGATAGATACAAAATGATAATGAACTTACGCGCCCCCTAAGGCTATTACCTAAAGCCAAATGCTTACTTATAGAATGAGTCTGCCTTACTACCCCTAGAGATAAGCCCAGCTATCAAGCTAGCCACTTGTACATAACCAAAGCATCAACATAGCCTTGTTGTGGGTGCTTAAAAGCCTTAGGTAAAGACCCTACAATGTCAAACTCGAGTTTTTGCCAAAGTGCAATCGCATTTTTATTTGTAGATGCAACAAAATTAAACTGCATAGCTTTAAAGCCAAGCTCGAGTGCTAGTTTTTGTGAGTGCAAACATAATTTGCTAGCCAAGCCTTGCCCTCGTGCTGTTGAAGCCACCATATAACCACAGTTACACACGTGAGCACCTGCCCCCATTTGGTTAGCTTTTAGGTAATAAGTAGCTAAAATTTTGCCATTTAATTCAACTACAAAGGTTTTTAAGGGAAGCTCGAGCCAGAGTTTCTTGGCTTCTTGCTTCGTTGTATTTTGTGGGTAAGCATAAGTGCTACCTTCAGACACGATTTCTTTGAAGATAGGCCATATACCTTCCCAGTCACTAGTTATTGCTTCTCGAATTAGCATTTAGACTTCTTTTAGCTTAGCAATAGCTGCGTTTACCCCTAAGCTTGGGCTACTCAAAATAGGAATGCTAAGCTCAGTGCATAACTTAGCAGCCGCAGCCATAGAAGCCTGCGCCAGCACCAACACATCATAGTTAGCGGCATTAGCTTTTAAAACTCGAGCAATAGCTTCAAAATAAGCAGGCATATCATTGGCTTCAAAATGTTGCCAAGCATCTGCAATGTGCAAGACATCTAATTTTGGTGATTTACCTAAAGATTTAGCAGACGCTTCAATAAGCTTACGTGTTTCCCCTAAGGTACTCTCCAAAGCAGCCAAAACCAAAATGCGCTCACCAAGCTCAACTGCTTCATTCGCCATAGCACGATCAATCCTCAGTGCAATAAAATCTTTTGAATGAAAAGACTCAGCCACACTGCCAATAGTTGAACAAGTACAAACAACTACCTTTGCGCCAGAAGAAGTAGCTTCTACAAGAGCTTGCTCAATACGCTTTTTTATATTAGTACCTAAGCCATGCTCACGAGCATCTGCCAAAAGACCTTCATTCACATCATGCCGACCCTTAAGACTAGGCTCGAGTTCAGTTAGAATTGTTGTAAATGTTATTATATGAACCTTAGAGGTATGTAAAAAAGCAATATCGTGTTTCATT
>CAYGTA010000328.1:0-5653 GCA_964352605.1 uncultured bacterium
AGGTCGGAATTATAAATGTCGTAAGACTTTATAATTCAGCTTGGTATTATAGCGCTTAACTGGTAGTTGGTTTGCTTCGTTGTAGTGTTTCGGGTACGCCAAAGGCAAAGACGCCTGCTGATAATGCGCCTATAACCGCAAGGACAACAGCAGAGGCACCTAAACTCATAACGCCAGCTACCGCGCCAACAGCTAGCGGACCAGCGGTTCCACCCGCATCGCCAATAAAGCGCCAGACCCCCAGAAACTCCCCCAAAGAATCTTCAGGTGCTAAATCTGTCCCTAAGGTCATCATGGTGCCTGAACTAAGCCCATTACCTAAGCCAATAATGGCAGCAAAGGCCATAAGGCCAGCAAAGCCAGTTGCTAAAGGAATAAGAAGCATACCTAAGCCTTGTAGTAAAAAACTAGGAACAATAGCAAATTTTCTGCCCCATGTATCCATAATATGTCCTGCTGGGTAAAAAAGACTCATATCAATCGCAGCAGCTAAACTCATAATTAGACCAACCGCTGCAATATCAAGACCAAGTACATCAGCACCGTAAAGCGGAATGACAACTTGTCGCCCCGCTCGAATCATTTGAGCAAAAAGCATGCCAAAACCAGCCGTTAAAAAGATTTGCTTTTGAGACCTAAGAACATTAAGAAGTTGTGTGTGACTATGATGCTTCTTTAGGTCGGTATTGGGTGTTTTTTTAACAAAAAAGAGACTCGTTACAATAGTCAACAAACAAAAAAGGGCAAACAAAACAAAAGGACTTGTTATACCCAAACGACTCGCCATGAGGCCACCCACAGCAGGGCCAATAAAGCTGCCCATACGGTTCACGCCACCAAATAAAGCAATGACTCGGCCTCGCTCATGACGCTTAGTAAAGTCAGCCAAGTAACCATTTAAACTCATAACAATAAGCGCGCCACCAAAGCCAGATAAAAACCTTAAGACAAGCAACTGCCAAATCTGTGTCGAAATAACAAGCGCAAGTACCGATAAACCCATAAGCCCCGTACCTAAAATCAATACCCACTTTTTATCTAAATACCGTATAAGGCTACCCGCAGGAATATCACCAGCCAAAGTGCCAATAGCATCGGCTGCTAAAACTAAGCCAATAAGAGCGTAAGACACCTCAAACGAGCTTACAAAAATAGGTAAGACAGGTAAAAGCAGGCCCTTACTAAAAGAAATGAGAATAGTTGGTAAAAAGACAGAGAAACCAAGCACCGTTAGGTTTTTAAACATAATGCCCCTTTGTTCATATAGTCTAACGCGCTGACTACATGAAAAATAAAGCCTAGATTGTTGTTGAAGAAAAAACAGCTTTATGACATTTGAACAAAGTAATAGACTTACAATAAACAGATATGAATATTGCCATAGTAGGTGCAGGCTTAGCTGGTTTAACAAGCGCTTACTACCTAAAACAAGCCTTACCAGAAGCTCACATAAGCATCTTTGAAAAAGAAATAGCAGCAGGCGGAAAACTAAGAACCAGTCAGCAAAACGGCTATAGCTTTGACTGGGGCCCAAACGGATTTTTAACAAATGTTCCAGAGACTTTAGCTTTAGTTAAAGACCTAGGCATAGAAAAACAATTACAAGCCGCCTCCGAGCATGCCAAGCACAGACTTATTTACAAAAATCATGCTTTAAAACCTGTGCCCAGCTCACCAAAAAGCTTTTTAAGAAGCCCTTTGCTGTCACCCACAGCAAAATTCAGAGCAGCCCTAGAACCCCTAGTCGGCAAAACTGTCAGTCAAGAAGAATCAGTCTATGAGTTCTTAAAGCGTCACTTTGGACAAGGCTTTGCAGATACCTTTTCAGATATATTTGTAACAGGCATAAGCGCAGGCAACGCCAAAGAGCTAAGCTTAGAAGCTCTATTTCCAAGATTAAAAACCATAGAACAAACCCACGGCAGCCTAATTAAAGGCATGATAGCTGAGCAAAAAAAAGCAAAACAAACAGCAAACCCCCAAGGGCGCTTAACAAGCTTTAAATCAGGCGGCATACAAAGCCTAATAAACGCCCTGCAAGAAACCCTCACAGAGCAGCTAGAACTCGGCGTTAGTATAAGCAAAGTCAGCAAAGGACAAAACTTCACACTCGAGCTTTCAACAGGGGAGCGTCGTTCTTTTCATGAGCTTGTCTTAGCAACGCCTGCTTTTGTGAGTGCTGATTTGCTTGAAGGCTTGCTGCCTGAGGTGGCAAGCTTGCTGGCTAGTATTGTCTATACCGATGTTTCAGTGATAGGGCTCGCCTATGACCGTATAGATGTACCCCAAATTTTAGATGCCTTTGGCTTTTTGGTCGCAAGAGATGAGGGCGTGCGTAGCTTAGGGGTGCTTTACAGCTCTTCTTTATTTGCAGATCAGGCACCTCAAGGCAAAGTCATGCTGCGTGTTATTGCAGGTGGTCAGCTGGACCCTAGCTTTAAAGACTTAAGTGATTATGAAGCCATTCAGGTTGTGCAGCGTGACTTAGAAATCATGATGGGCATAACGGTAGCGCCAGAGTTTAAGCAAATCGTTCGTTGGCCTAAAGGCATACCTCAATATGACTTAGGACACGCTACCAAAGTACAAGACATAATGACAAAACTTCAACAAATAAACCATTTGCATTTAACAGGTAACGCTTTTTATGGCGTAGGCGTTAATGATGTCGTTCGAGATGCCCACAGGGTAAGTCAAGTCATTATTAATGAAGTTACAAAAAACCCACCAGAAAAAGAATGACTGGTGGGGAGGGTTGGGGAACTGTAGTTTACCCAAAAAGCCTTACTATCACAAGTGTTTATATTTATAAGCCTTAAATTAAAAAAGGAATTTACCCTCATTGCTTGATTAGTAAATCTAACCTCATTTTTGGTTAAACAGCCAAAACATAAGGCAATAAAACAAGCTGCTAAAGTGGCAACCGCCAATGCTGTTCCAAAAGCATTCACAGTATGGCAGCAAGGAGACAGCATGCAAGCAAAAACAGGAGACACCGTAAAAGTACACTACACAGGCACCCTAAGTGACGGCAGTCAATTCGACTCCTCAGCAGGACGCGAACCACTCGAGTTCCGACTAGGTACCGGTCAAGTCATTAAAGGCTTTGATGACGGCGTAACAGGCATGGCGATAGGCGAAAAGAAAACTATAAACATACCTGCTAACGAAGCCTATGGTGAAGTGCGACCAGATATGGTTATAGACATAGGTAAAGACCAAGTACCAGCAGACATGGAAATTGAGCTAGGCATGAAACTCATGATGCAAGGCCAAAATGGACAACCCATGCCCGTAACCGTAAGCGCAATACAAGAAGACAGCATAAGCCTAGACGCAAACCATGAACTAGCAGGCAAAGACCTAACCTTCGAACTCGAGCTTGTTGAAATTGCTTAGGTAATTTGAGTAAAAGTGCTAGCTAGTTTTGCTAGCACTTTTTGATTTATTGCTAAATTGCAGCTCTATAAAATACGCTAAAAGTTTATAGCTTTAAAGGATGCATTTAAGAAAACGTTACCAGCGGTAGTGCCTTATTTGTTCGCCTCGTTCAGCTATTTCACTCATGGCTTTTATGCCGACTTCTATATGAATGTCAGTGAATTCTCTAAAAACACTTTTGGCGGATTCTTTGGTTTTTATGCCGCCTTTGGTAAGGGGTAAGTCAGATACAAGTAAAAGAGCACCAATAGGTACTTTGCTAGCAAACCCTACCGTGAACAGCGTGGCAGTTTCCATTTCTATAGCTAAGGCACGCTCTTCATAGAGTTGGTACTTGAAGGCGTCATCAAACTCCCAGAAGCGGTAGTCAGTTGTATGAATCACACCTGTGCGGTAGTCAAAACCACGCTCCACAATCATTTGCGAAACAAATTTTTGAATTTTAAAGGTAGGTAAGGCCGGTACTTGAGGCGGCATAAAATGACGTGACGCACCTTCATCTCTTATGGCTGCTGTTGGAATGATAAAGTCACCCACTTTTAAAGAGCGATGCAAGCCACCACAAATCCCTAAGAAAAGTACGGCTTTAGGGTCTGCAGTTGCGAGTACTTCTATAATGAGCGCAGCAACAGGGGAGCCTATAGAGAAATTAATGATAGATACACCCATGTTTTTGCTATGCCCTGCTTGCATGGCGCTACCTTCGGTCATTTCAGCGTCATCACATAAAACTTCAAAGCGGTCTAGGTAATGCCCAAAATTCGTCAGAATAATTTGCTTTTGATAGTCTTCGGGTTTGGTTCCTGTATAGCGCTCTAATATATCTGCCGCTATTTTCCATTTTTCTGTATTTGCGTAGATTAAATTGGGGTCTGTAGGATGGTAAAACTCTTCATCAATTTCAACGGGTTTGCGAAAAGGATCTAAATTATCTTTTGGATTCATGCGCCTAATGTAGCTAAAAAAAACTTTTTTAACAAGCGGAAGTTCTACAGTTTTGTTACAACTGAGCCGTAAATGCAAACAAGCAAAGGTTCCTAACGGGCGGTAGGCAGTGGCTGAAAAACAAATGCCATTGCGCCTCACTGCTTTTTCTAAGCTATTAATGCCATGCTAAGTTGATTATGCTCTTTAATAACTGGACTTAAATCAAAAGGCTTAAAGACCCCACCTTCAACAATAACTTTGCCATTAATCACCGAAAGCCAAACATTCGTCGGTTGACACGTCACTAAGCTACCCAGCGGATCACTCAAACCCCCAGCATGCGCCAAATCATCAACTCTGAACGCAACAAAATCAGCAGCCATACCCAGCTCTAAAGCACCAACATCATCACGCCTTAACGTTTTAGCACCCCCCAAAGTAGCAAGCTCGAGTGCTTCTCTGGCACTAAATCTATCTGCGCTTGAGACATTGTTTGGCCAGCCGACCCGCTGTAAAAGCATGGCCTGCCTGACTTCTGCCAGCATGTGGTTACTGTCATTACTAGCTGAGCCATCTACCCCTAAACCAACGCGCACACCTGCATCCATCATTTCTTTTACAGGTGCTATGCCTGACGCTAAAATCATGTTACTACTCGGGCAGTGGCAAACACCAGAACAACTATACGCTAATTGCTTTATTTCTTTTTCATCTGGGTGAACCATATGAGCAAACCAGACATCTTCACCCTCCCATCCTAATGATGCTACATAATCTAAAGGTCGTTTGCCAAACAAGTCTAAGCAAAACTGATTCTCATCTTGCGTTTCAGCCAAATGCGTATGTAAATTAACAAGCTTATAACTTCTAGCAAGCTCAGCAGATGCCTGCATGAGTGTGCCGGTAACACTAAAAGGTGAGCAAGGCGCAAGCCCAATTCGCAGCATGCTAAAACGCTCTGCATCATGAAAACGCTCAATCACACGCGCACTATCTTTTAAAATAACAGCTTCTTGCTCAACCAAATAATCAGGTGGTAAGCCTCCTTGAGTTTCACCAAGACTCATGCTGCCACGTGTCGGGTGAAAACGAACGCCCACTTCACGTGCCGCAGCAATCTCATCATCAAGTTTTGAACTATTTGGAAACATATACAAATGATCAGCCACTGTCGTGCAACCACTAAGCACAAGTTCAGCTAAAGCAAGCTTAGCGCTGGTATAAATAGCATCAGGTGTAAGCCGACCCCAAATAGGGTATAAAAACTTAAGCCAATCAAACAAAA
>CAYGTA010000329.1:0-5651 GCA_964352605.1 uncultured bacterium
CGTAATCAACTCTGTAAGAGTTTATGAAGTACCTTTTCGGACTTGGTATAAGACTAGCTAAGCGTTTTAAATGCAAAAGGCTATAACTACGAACATGCTTAAGCGTGCAGTTGTGTCATTATGCGTTTTATGTATTTGGGTATAGATACCGCAACCCCTTTTCTTTGTCTAGGTCTATGGCGAGACGGTTTTTCTGAAACGCTTGAACTAAAGGTTGAGCGAGACCATGCTAAACGCATTATTGTTGAGCTAGACGCTTTTTTAGGCCAGCACAAGCTAAAAAAACGTGATTTGAAAGGTATTGGGGTAGGTGTAGGCCCTGGCTCTTACACAGGTATTAGGGTAGCTATAGCTACCGCTAAAGGCCTTGCTAGAGGCTTAGATATTCCGCTGGCTTACAGCTCGAGCTTATCTGCTATGGCGCATACTTGTCTTACTGAGGGGCAAAAAGGCATTGTAGCCATGGACGCTCGCAAGGATAATGTTTACTACGGTATTTATGAAAAGCAAAACGGCATTGTTGAGCTGTTGGCACCTTCAAAAGAGAATCGTGAAACACTCACAGAAAAGTATTCTGACCTGAATTTTTTTGAAGATATTATACCTAGTGCGAGTTATTTAGCTCAACAAAGTAGCACAGCTAGCTTAAGGCAAGTTTCGCCTTTTTATCTTTAGAGTTAAGCTTTGTTTCAGTAATATGCAGGGTTGCTTTGGGTAGTCCTTTTACCAAAACTGAGGCAAATGATTTAGGGTAAATTTTGTGCTGCGGTATGTCTTTTAAAGGCAGCCAAATCGCTTCTGAAGTTTTGTCTTTTAAATCTTTACCCGTAGCAAATTCTCCAGCAATAACTTGAACCCAGTAGTAAAGCTGCAACCAGTTTTGCTCATTTTGCTTTAACTCAACCACAGCAACAAGGCGAGATACCTCTACGGTTAAACCTAAGGCATCTTTAGCTTTCCTTAAAACAGCCTCTCGAGTAGCTTCTCCCTCTACAACAGCTGCACCCGGTATAAGATAATAGGGTTTATCTCTTTTAACCCGCTTTATTAAAGCAATAGCATCATCTTGAATTAAAACCAGTCCAGCTCGAACTCTCATAGCTTTTATTATGCGCGATACTCACCCCATTCATCACGTAAAACCCCACAGATCTCACCTAAGGTTGCTTCAGCTTTAAACGCAGCTATCACGCGAGGAAACAAATTATCCTCTCCCCTCGCACTGTGCCTTAGCGCAGCTAACAGCTCAGTCGTTTTAGCTTGGTCACGCTGCTGCCTAAACGTCTTAACTTGCGCTTCACGTTCTTCTTGCAAGCTCGCGTCTATGACTTGAATAGGCGTCGCTGTTTCATCATTTGCTTCAAAGCGATTAACCCCCACAATAATGCGCTCTTGCTGCTCTATATCTTTTTGGTACTGGTACGCTGCTTCTTCAATCTCACTCTGAATGAAGTCTGCTTCAATAGCCTTTACACTGCCGCCTAAAGCCTCAATTTGATTCATAAGGTCTGTTGCTTCAGCCTCTAAATTATCGGTTAAATGCTCCACATAGTAACTACCTGCAAAAGGATCAATAGCTTCAGGGACACCTGACTCATACGCCAAAAGCTGCTGCGTTCTTAAAGCAATACGTGCAGAATGCTCTGTGGGTAAACCCAAAGCCTCATCCATCGCATTTGTATGTAAAGACTGCGTTCCACCAAGAACTGCAGCTAACGCCTGATAAGCTGTACGCACAATATTATTTTCAGGCTGTTGCGCCGTTAAGGTACTGCCACCCGTTTGCGTATGAAACCGAAGCATCAAACTTTTTTCATTTGTTGCAGAAAACTCATCACGCATACTGCGCGCCCACATGCGCCTAGCAGCCCGAAACTTAGCCACTTCTTCTAAAATATTACTGTGACAAGCAAAAAAGAAACTCAAACGCGGCGCAAAGACATCAACATCTAAGCCTTTAGACAAAGCTGCCCTCACATATGCTTTAGCATTGGCAAGGGTAAAAGCAATCTCTTGCGCTGCAGTAGAACCCGCCTCACGAATATGATAGCCAGAAATAGAAATGGTGTTCCAATTAGGCATTTCTTTAGCGCAATACTCAAACATATCCGTAATTAAACGCATCGAGCTTTCAGGCGGATAAATATACGTACCCCGCGCAATATACTCTTTTAAAATATCATTCTGAACCGTGCCACCAAGCTTCTCACTGGCAACCCCCTGCTCTTCTGCCACCAAGCCATAAAGTGCAAGCAGCATCATGGCAGGCGCATTAATCGTCATGGAGGTAGTCACTTTATCTAAAGGAATACCTTTAAAAAGTGTGCGCATATCATTTAAAGTAGCAATACTCACCCCCACCTTACCTACCTCACCTTTAGCCAACGCATCATCAGGGTCAAGACCCAACTGCGTTGGTAAATCAAAGGCAACTGATAAACCCGTCTGCCCTGCCCCTAAAAGATATTTATAGCGCTCATTAGACGCTTCAGCACTCCCAAAGCCAGCGTACTGACGCATCGTCCAGAAACGCCCCTTAGAGTACATATCTGGGTAAACCCCTCGAGTGTAAGGAAACGCGCCAGGCTTACCCAGTTTTTCATCAAGATTCTCAGGTGCTTGCGAATAAATTGCTTTCATAAACACATTATACGAGCTTTAGCTAACTGCAAACACAGGTGTACTTTGAGGTAACAAAAAGGTGGAACGTGCAAAGGGCAAAGAATTTTCTAATCTTCCCATTTTCTAATTTTTTTCTTTAGTTCCCACTCTTAACTAGCGAAAAACCTGTGAGTACGCTCAAATCTTCAAGAATCTCATCAACCACAAAAGCAAGACGTTTATCTCCTTGCTCATTTAGGGTTGTATGCATACCGTCAAAGGCAACAAAGCGTTTAGGCTGGCTAGCCATTTCAAACAAAGCTTGCCCCTGCTCAAAAGGAATCACATCATCCTGAATACCATGCACAATTAATAACGGCATAGTCAAACGGCTTATTTTCTTTTTACTGGTAAACTGATTCTGAAAAAAACTATCAGGCAACCCCGCGTTATAACGCCATGCTGCCGCATCAGGAATAGACGCATAAGGTGCTTGTAAAACCAAGCCTACTGCTGCGTTACTCGTTGCAAGCTCGAGTGCGACCCCTGAACCTAATGAGAAACCCCATATGAGTAAATTATCTACCGTTACACCGCTATTTATTAAGTAATTGTAATAAGTTCTGGCATCTTGATAAAGACCTTCTTCACTTGGAATGCCCTCACTTTTATAAAACCCTCGGTACTCAGCCATGAGTACATTTACACCCAGTCGTTCTCTTAAAAGCATAGGGAATTTGAGGTTTTGGGAAATGTTACTTGCGTTGCCATGAAAGTAAAGTAACCAAGGGGCATCTTCTGCATAAGGAACAAGCCACGCTTCTAAAGCTGTACCATCTTCACTATTTAGCTTAAGAACCTCATAATCAAGGCCGTAATCAGCAGGTGTTTGTACCTCTGCAGTGGTCGGCCAGTAAACAAGCTGCCTTTCTATGGCAGGTAAACAGGCAATTAAACCAAAACTCAAAAAGATTAAAAGCAAAATCATTATTCTTAGTTTTTTCAAGCGTCTGCAACCACCGTTTCTTGAATGGGTTCCTTAAGCTCCTCCTGCTCGAGTATCTTGAATTTAATGCTTCTTTGCTTACTGGGTTTGAGTCCTCGTTTGCTTTCAAAAAAGCTTTTTATTTTATGTAGGTCTTCTGTTAGTTTGCCACTTGGCATGAAGTAACCGTCTATTCCTGCTTCTTTTTTTACTGAGTCTATATAGGCAAAGGCTATAGGTACGTTTGCTTCAAGTGCCATGTAGTAAAACCCTGTTTTCCAGTAATCTGCCTGACTTCTGGTTCCTTCGGCTGCTATAACGAGTCTTAGTTCGTCTCGTTCTTCAAAGACCTTAGCCATGGTTTTAACAAAGTTTTCTGTTTTGGCTCTATCTACCCCTATAAGACCAAGTCGCTCCATAAGCCAGCCCAATTTGCCATCAATGAGTTCTTGCTTACCTAAAAAATGCAGTTTAACCCCCATGCCCCACATGGTAAAAATAGCTAAGGGAAAGTCCCAGTTAGACGTGTGCCAAGCGCCTACCAGTACATACTTATTCGTCACAGGTAAGTTATCTACTACACGCCAGCCAAATAAACCTAGGACAGCTCGAGCTAGACGCATGGTGATAGTTTTGCGAGGCTTTGCGGTTTCCATTATTAGGATGATAGCACCTTGCCTTTGCTTCTTATTGCGCTTCATTTACGTTTAGCTAACGGTGTTTCATTAGCTTGCATTTTATGCTTATATAAAGCTTACTGGCAAATCTAACAGAACTGTAGTTTTAGCGTTTTGATTGTGTCAATTTACTTTTTTAGCGTTAGCAAAGGATGGCGTATGAATCTTCGATTTTCTACCTTACTTAGCATTTTGTTGTTTTCTCTTGGGCTTATTTTAATCATGAGTGCTATTACTGCTTTTACCAATACCTTGGGTATTGTGGTTACAAGTCTTGGCTTTCTGGGTATTGTGGTTGCTCTGGTCCGAAAAAAAGGCTGAGCTTTAACCTTGTACTTATTGTAAGCTCAGCCCCTTAAAAACTGTAGTGCAAACTCATTTAAATTGTCACAGACACCAAATCTGTAGTTTAGAACCAAGTATTCAATTGAGCATCATCATACATTCTTCTAGTACATATATTAAGGAGACAAACATGAAGAAATTCTTAATCGTTGCTGTTCTTAGCATTCTGCCTTTTGGTTTTGCACAGACCATTGTTGATATAGCTGTCGGTAACCCTGACTTTAGTACTTTGGTTACTGCTGTTACTGAAGCAGGTCTTGTAGAAACCCTATCTGGAGATGGCCCTTTCACCGTATTTGCCCCTACCAATGAAGCTTTTGCTAAGCTACCTGAAGGTACTTTAGAGATGCTTCTTGCCGATGTTGACTTACTTACCGAAGTACTCACCTATCACGTTGTATCTGGTGCTGTTCTAGCCGCAGATGTTGTTACGATGACGAGTGCTAGTAACTTAGAAGGCGGCACGCTAAACATTATGGTGGATGGTTCAACCGTCATGGTTAATGAAGCTACTGTTGTTGCTACTGACATAGAAGCTAGCAATGGTGTTATTCATGTCATTGATACAGTCATTGTGCCACCTCTACTTGGTTTACCTAAATCAGGTACCATTCGTTATGACATTGCTGATAATGGCACTGGCATTACTGGTGTTGCCATTGTTAGAGGTAACCGCAATAGAAGTACCGTATCTGTCTTGCTAAGAGGCACCCCTCAAGATGGCGTACATCCTATGCACTTTCATGCTGGCAACTGTGATAGTGGCGGCGGTGTTGTTGTTCCCCTTAGCGCCATTGATGGTACAACCGGAATTAGTCGTAGCCAATTAGACGTTCCTTACGGTGTCATTGTAGGCAATGATCACTACCTAAATGTTCACCTTTCATCTGACGACATGGGCACCATTGTTGCTTGTACCGAAGTAGGTACAGACGCAATGGGCTACTAAGCTTTTTTAAGCTTTAGCTTTTAGAAACTAATCCCACTCGGCATAATGCCGAGTGGGATTTTTATTGCTTAAACAACATCTCAAAAATATCTAT
>CAYGTA010000330.1:0-3298 GCA_964352605.1 uncultured bacterium
CAGCGACCCGCTTCTTTCAACTCATGACAGAGCATGAACCCTTTAGCGAAACTGCGTGGGAAGGCATAGCTCGAGTTTGGGATGAGCGTGGTGAAAAAGGTAAAGCTTCAGAGGCTCGCTCGAAGCTTGAGAACTTGTTTGCTACTGAAGAGTGGTAAGGCTTAAGCTGTAACTATAAAAGTAATTTTGACCCAGTAGCTTTTGTGCTGCTGGGTTTTTTGATTAGATAGCCTTTTGCGTGTTAAAGCTGGTTAAGCATTAGTTGTCCGCTTAGTGCTTTGGTTTGAGTGAGCCAAAGCGTTCTGATAACATCCAATTGAAGGATGACCTATAACATCTAATTCAAGGTCATAGGCGTTACCTTTAAAACAGAAAATTTTGGAAATGCTATAAAGGACGTTCTAGCTAGATAAAAACAAATGAGCTTAATTGACGCTGTGTTTAGGTTGATAACGGTTTTGTCAACTGTATTACCTTGTCTTTTGGTGAAATGCTTTTTGCTTAAGCTTCTAATGGTATTTTGATGATAAATGATAAGCTCTTATTTTGTGAGGTTAAAATGATTATTGAACCAAGAATTCGTGGGTTTATTTGTGTTACGACGCATCCTTCAGGTTGCGAAGCCAGTGTGAATGAACAAATAGCCTATGTTAAGGCGCAGGGCCCTGTTGAACATGCACCTAAGCGTGTCTTAGTGGTTGGATCATCAACTGGTTATGGCTTAGCTTCACGTATTACAGCAGCGTTTGGTGCAGAGGCAAGTACTATTGGGGTGTTTTTTGAAAAGCCAGGTACAGAGAAAAAACCTGCCTCTGCAGGTTGGTATAACTCAGCTGCTTTTGACAAAGCTGCTAAAGCGCAAGGGCTTTATGCAAAAAGTTTTAATGCCGATGCCTTTGCTCATGAAACCAGAAATGAAGTTATTAAGACTATTAAAGAAGATTTAGGTCAAATTGACTTACTTATTTACTCAATTGCAGCGCCTGTTAGAAAAATGCCCGATTCGGGTGAAATTGTGCGTAGTACCCTTAAACCTATTGGTGACCCGTACACATCTAAAGCTATTAATACAGGTAAAGATGAGTTGTTTATGTCTACTGTTGAGCCTGCAACAGAGCAAGAAATTGCTGATACTGTAACCGTAATGGGTGGGCAAGACTGGGAATTATGGATTGCGGCTCTTAAAGAAGCAGGTGTTTTAGCTGAAGGCTTCACCACAACTGCCTACAGTTATATAGGTACAGAAATTACCTGGCCTTTATATTGGCATGGCAGCATTGGTAAAGCCAAAGAAGATTTAGACCGCGCTACCAAAAGCATCTCTGAAAGCCTAAAAGAGCTTAACGGAAATGCTTACGTGAGTGTTTTAAAAAGTGTAGTTACGCAAGCAAGCTCTGCAATTCCGGTTTTACCCTTGTACATGGCTATTGTTTTTAAAATTATGCAAGAAAAAGGCCTGCAAGAAGGCTGCATTGAGCAAATTAATCGCCTTATGCGAACCAAGCTTTACTCAGGAGACGCTCGAGTTACAGATGATGAGGGGCGTTTGCGGGTTGATGATTGGGAGTTGCGTGAAGATGTTCAGGCTGAGTGTAATCGTGTTTGGAATGAGATTAGCCAAGAAACACTTTGGGAGAAAAGTGATTACGCGCTTTACAAGCACGAGTTTTTAAAGTTGTTTGGCTTTGATATTGCTGGTGTTGATTATGCTGAAAGTGTTAACCCAATTGTTGATTTTGACGTGATGGATTTAACAAATACTTAGCTTTTTGTTACGCTTTTGTTATGAAAAATGAGAGAAAGATTTTGTTTTGATTATAATTTGTAAGAATTTTGTAAGAGTTTGCTTGTTACAGTGCGTTACATCAAGCAAGGCAGTAATGATTAAAGGCTTGGTCAAGGAGATAACAGCATAATGACAAATAGTTTTAATGCCATTGCTGGTTCGGAATCTATGTTACCTAAACGTTTTGCTCTCCTTCCGTCCTCAGATGGTTCTTTACAAGTAAATTTGGCTAAGCAGTGTGTCGGTAGTGTCTGGCCTGAACAAGAGAAATGGTTGGCCAAAGACTCTCAAGGTGCTATGCTTGATACAGGTACTGGCTGTTCCGTCTTTGAAGCTGTAACAGCTGTTTTTAAGGCTTACGCTAGCTAACCTAAATAAACGCATCGTTCTAACAATCTTCATTAAAGAGAGTGGTTTTGACCGCTCTTTTTTTATGCGTTCTCAAATGTAAAAAAATATGCAGAATATACAGTTGCATAATTGCATAAAAGCTGCTAGACTACTTAAAGCTTAAAAGCATCATCTAACAAGATGAACGCTAGCTAAGCAAAAACTCAAAGGAAGTGAGGCGCAAACTTATGATGAACAAAAAAAGTATAAACAAAGCAAAGCAAGCACCTTGCTCAGCTAAGGGTTTTGCTTACAACGGGAAATGGCGGTTTAGCGCAGCCTAACACGCATGCCAAAAACGACATTCCCCGATGAAAAAACATCGGGGTTTTTTAATGCCCCGAAACAAAAACCACAACCATTCAAAGAAAGCGAAAGGAAATAATCATGCAAAATGCAGCCCTATTTATGCTAAATAACGAAAAAATAAAAGACCTACAAGCAAGCAGCAAAAACCACCAAATCAGCAAAAGCTACCTAGACAAAGAACGCCAACCACGCTTCAAAAAATACTGGGCAAACCGCTAGGCAAAACCAGCAAACAAGCACAACTGCCTCACAGCGGAAACGCCCACTAAAGACAATAACCCTGAGGAGGGCAAACATGATCTTTAATGACGAATCCGCAAACCAGTACGCAACCTATAAGCTCGACAAACGCTACAAAGAAGCCAAACACTACAGCTTAATTAAAGCAATCCTAACTAAGCAATTCTCAACACTATTGCGACACTTGGCTTACGCGTTAGAAGACAAAAAAGAACAAACACAACCGTACGGAGGCAGCTATGTACAACCATGAACTCAACTACAAATTTGCAAAAGAAAAAATAGACAAACTAAGAAACGAAAATACCCTAAGCAGTCTATATAAACAAAGCAAAACAAGATCAAACCCAAGAACTCGAGTTGCAACGCTATTGCATAAACTTGCAGACAAACTCGAGCCTGCAAAAGCCCCATACCTTGCTTAATACGTTAACTTTGAGTTAAGAAGGAGTTGTTAAGGGTACACATCCAAGCGTCAACCAGTATCTTTTGCCTGTTGGATCTTGATGACTAAAATATTTTTGATAAAGCGCCTCTAAATCACTAGCTAGAGATTGGGCGCTTTTATCATTT
>CAYGTA010000330.1:3398-5642 GCA_964352605.1 uncultured bacterium
TAAAGACTACGTTGCCTCAACGCTTCATAAAGCAAAAGAGCACCAGATGTAGCCACATTTAGACTGTCAGCAGCACCATGCATAGGAATAATTACTTTTTGAGTAGCTGCCTTAAACCAAGCATCCCCTAAACCTTCATGCTCAGTACCCAAAACAATGGCGCAAGATCCCTTGTAATTAAGTTGCCAGAAAGACTGACTGGCACTAGGAGATGTTGCAATGAGTTGCACATTATGGTCATTCAAAAACCCAATCAGAACTTCGGCATCTGCAGCCAGAACCGTCTGACTAAAAACACTCCCAACACTCGAGCGAATTACGTTAGGGTTGTAAAGATCAGTTCCGCTGCCTGTTATAAAGACAGCATCTACCTTTACAGCATCAGCTGTTCTTAAAAGTGCACCTATATTGCCGGGCTTTTCTAACCCATCTATAACTAAAATAAGCGCGTTTTCTGAAAGCTTTACATCATTTAGGCTTTTTTCTTGCATATGAGCAACTGCCAAAACCCCATCCGGATTTTGCCTTAAACTAAGTTTCTCAAAGGCAATTTTTGAAAGCTCGAGTTGTTCGATTTGTTTGTTTAAACCGCTAAGCATTAGTTCACTTTCTGCTTTGAGTAATTTTGGGCAGATTAATAGTTGCTCTATAGCTATGTGGGCGTCTAGTGCTCGTGAGAGTTCTTTGAATCCTTCTATTAGATAGCGCTTGCTTTCGTCTCGATGACGTCTATTCTTGAGTTTATCTAGGGATTTAATGAGCGGGTTTTTTGGGCTATCTATCTGCCGAGTGATGTTCATTGTATTCATAATATCTGTTTAGCTATAGCAAGGGGGGTATGGTGAAGCGAAGTATGAAAAAACGTCAAGCTGGCATGGTTTTTATTATGATTACACTTTTCCTAGATATTTTAGGTATAGGTATTGTCATTCCAGTTTTGCCTGAGTTAATAAAGTCTTTCGTGGGCGGTAGTGAGTCTTTGGCAGCTCGTTATTTTGGTCCTTTAGCTGCCTCTTACGCGCTTATGCAGTTTGTGTTTGCACCTATTTTAGGTGGGCTTTCTGATCGCTTTGGGCGTAGACCTATTATTCTCATTGCGTTGTTTGGTTTAGGTATTGATTATCTTATTCAAGGTTTTGCTCCTAATATTGTTTGGCTTTTCATGGGGCGTTTGTTAGCTGGGGTTATGGGTGCTAGCTTTACAGCTGCTAACGCTTACATTGCTGATATCTCTACGCCTGAAAATAGAGCACAAAATTTTGGTTTGGTTGGCGTTGCCTTTGGTCTTGGTTTTATTTTTGGCCCTGCACTTGGCGGGGTTTTGGGCGGCATTTCACTTCGTTTACCTTTCTTTGTTGCAGCAGGGCTAGTTTTTATTAATTTGCTTTATGGGTTTTTTGTTCTACCTGAATCTCTAAAGCCAGAAAACAGAGGGGCATTCACTTGGGCCAAAGCTAATCCTATTAGTAGTATTACGGCTTTAAAGAAATACCCTTTGGTTGCTGGCTTAGCGGTAGCTTTTGTGCTCATTTCTCTGGCTCAGCGTGGTTTAGAAAACACGTGGGTGCTTTACACTGGCTATAAGTTTGGATGGGGTGAACTCACAAATGGCCTTACGCTTGCCTTTGTAGGGGTTATGGCAGTGCTGGTTCAAGGTTTCTTAATTAGACCTGCCATAAAGCGCTTTGGTGAGCGACGTACCATCTTACTAGGCTTGAGCTTTTCTATAGTTACCTTTTTGGCCTATTCAATGGCAACAGAATGGATGATGTATATCATTATTGTTGTGGGTGCATTAAGTGGTATTGCTGGTCCTGCGGTTCAAGGTTTGGTTGCGGGTAATGTTCAGCCAAATGAACAAGGCAAAGTGCAAGGTGCACTAACGGCCTTAACAAGCCTAACCAGTGTATTTGCCCCGCTTCTCTTTACAACTGCATTGTTTGGCTTTTTTACTTCGAATCTTGCCCCTATTAAGTTTCCGGGTGCACCTTTTCTTTTAGGGTCTGGGCTTTTTGTTGTTGCGCTTATTGTAATGATGCGTTTATTTAAGCGTTTTCCAAACAAGCCGCTAAGTACTGAGGAAAGTAGCCTTGAACCCGTAGCAGAATAGCTCTCCCTTTTTGTAAAACTTCCTTTTTCTTAGCTTCCTTTGCATGTTCAGAACAGGTTGTACCAAAATAGTTTTTGACTTTGGCTCCCTTAAAACAATTTTAAGCCAAAAGAGCGGAGCGGTTATGAACAGAC
>CAYGTA010000331.1:0-5641 GCA_964352605.1 uncultured bacterium
GCTAACGAGTTTGCTTGGGAAATAGACGTAACTCTGCATCCTTTTTGGATAGAAATTGAAAGCATTTTAAAAAGCAAACCAAGCCTACATGCTGATACTGTTACCTACTGGCAGGGCTTTGAAGCTAAACATGCTTATGGAGCTGTAAGTGCACGATTAAAAACCTCATTTAAAAAGATTCCCAACAACCTTTAACAAGGCTACTAGGATGCACTATCGCCAAGTTTGAATAGTTTTAATTCTTGTAAAAAAGCATAAGCACTAAAGAGCAATTTGGGCTGCGTTACTTTTATTTCAGCGATGAATTTAAGTCAACTTTAAGCTATCTTTTTCTATGCTTCTGCTATCAGGTAAGCACCTGAAGAAACGGAGAAGGTATGAAAAAGATAGTTTGTTTAATGGTTCTATTTATCGGTTTGTTTGGTTTAGGTTTTGCTCAAGATGCCACTTGGGATACTGACTATACAGATAGTATTTATGCGGTGTTCGAAGATTTTGAAGGTACTTTTTTTGAAGAATCAAATACCTTTACCTTCAGCCTTGAAAAGCTTGAGAATGGCGATTATCAAGGTTCAATAAGTAGTTTTAATTATAGTTATCAGCTTACAGCTTTTGAGACTGCAGAAGAGAAAATCCAAGGTAGCATAATGATAGGAGATCAAAGAATTGAATTCAAAGCAACCTTTAACTATGACACGCTTATTCTTCTTCTTGTAAATGAAATTTATATTCTACATCGTGACTCTATCTTTGAGGATTATTACTACTAAAGCTTTGGCGTACCTTCGATACCCGCAAAACAATGTGTTTCACCAAATCGGGCAATCAAACTCTTTTAGGCCAAGAGTTTAACCAAAACCTATTCAAGCATTCGTAATTCACAAGGGATTGCCCAGAATATTAGTTTATCTGATCTATAAGCAATCTTCAAAAAAGTATGGAATATCCTGAACAAGGGATTTCTAGAATCTTAGAATGCCAAATCTCACCAACTAGGTATCGGCGTTTGAATTCCGTCCTTAATCCATAAGAACTGACCATTCACATTGTTATTCTGTTCACTTAAAAGTTCAAGCACCAACTCCGCTGCCTTCTCCGGTGGATCTCCTCCGGTTTCTTCTACCATCCTTGCCCAATTGCTTGCCCCAACCTGATCTCGCAAACTAGCATCCTCTTTAATCGCTGCCCACATTTCAGTTTTGACTTCACCAGGGTGAATCACATTTGCAGTGACACCTGTCCCTTCCGCGCCCCTTGTATAGCAAGTTTAGTTCTATTAGCGAGTCTGAATTAAGCCTGATAAGTCACTAGGTCAAAAAGACCGTCATAGAGATAAGCTAAACTCAGACTGTGTTTAAAGCAGAAAGGGGGATCAAAAGTAGTAATTAACACCTAAGCTAAGTTTTGGATAAATCAAAGTAAACGTGGCGTAATGGGTTCGTGCTCCCTCCAGGGTATACATGGGTGATGAAACATCAAGTTCAAGAAAAATGCCAATGTTATCAAATCTAGCTTCTGTACCAACTAATGCCGTGAGACCTAGAAAGCCTACCGTATCTTGCTTCTGGAATAAAACAAGGGCACGTGGACCCGCGCCAAAGTAAGGGATAAAGCTTAGCTTATCGTCACCAGTAAACTCAACTCGTTTTTCCTCGTTGATGAGATCGCTTAGCAGGTACTCAACTTTCCACAACAGCTTAGCTGCTATATCAAACGTCAAGACTTCTTCTCCTTGTGCCAAGTTGGAAGGTGAGACTCCAATACCAAAATCCATTCTTCCATCTAGCTCAGCAATTAAGTCTTCTTGTCCAAACTGTCCCTGTATCCCTGTTGAAAACAAGCTATTTGCAACGATGGTTTCTCCTCCACCAATGGAAATACTGTCTCCAAACCAATAAGACTGTGCTGATACATTGCTAATAAACGTAAGACTAAAGAGGATGCTTAAGTAGCTAATTAATTTCATTTGATTCCGCGCATTCTATGGCAATAAGGGCTTGCCATCTTTGAAAGTAAAGTGCTTGCTTACCATGTACAGCGTTGAACAAAGGAACAAAAGATGAGACTTATTACTCTTTCCATTTCCAGGCATTCCAAATGATGAAAATGAGTCCAATTGTCTCAACCGTTGCAATGAAGATATAGTGCGGATAGCTCGAGCCAGCACCCCAAATGCCTGCTGTTGTAATAATGCTTGCAATGATGTTAAACCAACGATTAAGCCTGTAAGGTAGGACCCTTGAGAAGATGATCATCATGGTGGAAATTTCTACAAGGATTGCGCCAAACAGCATGATGAGGGGAATGGGTGTATCGCCAGCAAAGCTTGCAAGTTCTTCTGCGACCCCAGGGATGTATAACCCCAAAATATCTGCTTTAAGTAAATTTATAAGGACAAAGATCCAGAGTGTAGATAACAAGGCTCTTTTATCTAGCTTTATCATAGGTTTACTTATATCGTCAGGGTTAGTAAGGTTGTGGCTTGCAGCGTTCATAGCAAAACCTGCGATACTCGAAGTGGACATAAAGCACTAAATTGATTGTTCATGAGTTTCTCCTTTAACAGCACGGTTGAATTGAAAATAGGTTTTGTCGTTTTTTCAATTCAACCTGTTACTAGCTTAGGTTTTGAAGGGTGACTTGAACGAGGTAACAAAGGCCAGCAAGCTTAGCGACCTTTAGGGCTTCTTTTCTGAGCCTTGATCCCGTACTAAAGTACGGGCACGAGTTTGCACCTAAGGACGCTGCCTTATCACTCCATACACGTCATAATGAAGCTGATGAATAGCCCTTCCGAGCACACGCAGGCATCTAAAAAAACAGTCTTTTTGTTGAATTTATTGCAGCGTTTACGAGTGTTCCCACATTTTTTTGATCGCATTCGTTGGAAGCTGACCTTCTCTTATACGCTCGTAACTGTTGTGGTCATCCTGGCTCTTATTTTGCTAGCTGGAGGAGGTGCTATTTGGTTTGCGAGTCAGTTTTACTTTGCCAATATCCCTGCAAAAATGGCTGAGCAGGCAGAGATGATAGCTCCTTATTTTTCAGATGAAGGCAGTAGCCAAGAGAATCTAAGTAACTGGCTTGCCGAGCAGAAACGCTTTACGATTGAGAGTCAGCTTGATGGCGAGCTACTTGAGCTTGACCTTTTCCTCAATAAGACAACTAGATTACATATTGTTGATACTCAGCAGCGTCTTTTAAGTAGTACGGACCCGTCGCTCACAGACGCAACTCAGCTCGAGCTTAACCAGACTGAAAAGGTCTTGTTAGAGCATGTTCTAACAGCTAAGAGGGGAAATAATCTAGCGATTAGTAGAATCTTGCCACTACGTGTATTTACCCCGACAGCCATTGTGCTTGATGACCAGGTTATGGGTAGCATTGTTTTGACACAAGACTATCAATGGTTTGGAGAAGGCTTCTCTTTTTTGGTATTTAGCCTGTTGGTGATCACGATTCTGGCAATGCTGATTGGAACTATCTTTGGTTTCATCCATTCAGGCGAGCTGACCCGGCGACTCAAACGTGTTGAACACGCTACCTCCGCGTGGCGACAAGGTGATTTTTCAAGTCGTGTAAATGATTCTTCTCAGGATGAATTAGGTCGCCTGAGTACAAGGCTCAACAGCATGGCAGAAGATTTAGCCAAATATGTCAGCACCCGACAAGAACTCGCTACGCTTGGAGAACGTAACCGCCTGGCACTCGAGCTGCATGACAGTGTTAAGCAGCAGGTTTTTGCCATTGGGATGAAACTGGGTTTTGCGGAATCTCTGGCTAACGATGATGCGCTCAAAAAAACCTTGGGGGAAGTGGGTGAACTAGCTTATCAAACCCAGGACGAACTACAGCGCCTTATTCATGAACTCAAACCTCTAGCACTCGAGCAGGAGGGTCTAAACGCTGCCCTTGAAAGCTATGTTAAGTCATGGGCAAACTTACACTCGATAGAAGTTTGTTGTTTGATTGAGTTTAATGAGTGTTTGCCTAGTGCTAGTGAGCAAGCTTTATTTCGTGTGGCTCAAGAAGGTCTGGCAAATATTGCCAGGCATGCGCGGGCAGAGCGCATTATTGTAAGGCTATGTAAGCTTGACAATGACGTGGTCTTGAGTATAGAGGATGATGGCTGTGGTTTTAATCCAGAGGATAAGAGTAGCGGTCTGGGACGCCGCTCCATGCTTGAGCGCATGAGCGAGCTTGGTGGACGTTTTTATGTGAGCAGCAAAGCTGGCGTGGGAACAAAGATTAAAGCGCGTCTACCCCTTAAAAGGAAACTGACATGACCGAACCCATCACTGTATTAATTGTTGACGACCATGAACTTGTTCGTGAGGGTGTTCGTAGCTTTTTGGATAGTCAGCAAGATATCACTGTAGTTTCAGAAGCCAGTACCGGTCGTGATGCTATCCAACTTGCCGCTGAACACATTCCTGACGTGGTACTCATGGATCTAATCATGCCGCAGATGGATGGGGTTGAAGCAACGCGGCAACTTAAGCAAATAAGTCCCCGTAGTCACATCGTCATTTTAACGAGCTATCACGATGATGAACATATTTTCCCTGCGCTGCGTGCGGGAGCACGGTCTTACGTCCTTAAGAACCTGCGACCTGCCGAACTGGCTGATGCGGTGAGACGCGCAGCGAAAGGTGAGGCAGTACTGCATCCTAAGATAGCGACTCGAGTTATTCAGGAACTTCATGGTGCACGGGAACACAACCCAGACCCCTTTAGCGACCTGACAGGGCGCGAACTAGAAATCTTAAAGCTGATCGCCAAGGGTGAGAATAATGCTGATATTTCTGAAACATTAAGTATCACCGAACGCACAGTCAAAGGGCATGTTAGTAACATTTTGTCTAAACTTCATCTACGTGATCGCACTCAAGCCGCTGTCTTAGCTTGGCGTGAAGGCATGATGCGTTAGAAGGATAGGCGATATTCGCTTTTGCACAAGATTACTTAAAAGGAAGACTATTGCGCAAAGCGTTATCAGCCTAGTTTTCATTGTGGTTTAGCGTTCTACTTTTTCTAGTTCAAAGAAGCTACATCCTTCAAAGTCTGGTATTACCCCTGCGTAGCTTTCTCCATTGACTACACCATCTAGATTGATAGTTCCGTAATCTTGGGGTTGCACTATCCAATCTCCTGCTATTAAGACCAGGGCATCTGAGTCTTGATATTTGCCTGTCATACTGTAGCTACCTTCAGGGACACTTGCATTTAGCGGGTCAGCGTAAAATTCGAAGATTGCAGCTACATTTCCTAGTTCATCTCCGGTCATTTTTAGACTTAAGCCAGTGACACCTTGTCCACAAGTGTAGGTGCCTGCCCATAGGCCAGTTAAGGCTGTGGCGTCAGCTAAACCTTGTTCAATACTTTCTACGGTTGCTTGGGTTGGCGTGTTTTGTTGACTGTTTTGTTGTGTGCTTGTGGTAGCTGGGGCACAAGCTGCAAGGCTTAGAAAGATAATAAAGCTAAGAAGGCTATTTTTCATGCTCATACTATAAAGATTCTTAATAAATATTGATATGATATTTTGGTCTTACTACATTTTAGGAGAGCAAAAAAAGCCAGGGTTTGCACTTCTCACAAGGGCTTACACCAAAAAAGGTTTATCCCAGAATCAAGTCCCCTT
>CAYGTA010000332.1:0-5638 GCA_964352605.1 uncultured bacterium
CTTAGCTTTTCACCCCAGCTCACCCCTAGTAACTGCAAACGGTAAAGCACTTGGCTGCGCTTTAAGTCTAAGTCTTTTCTTAAATCTAGTTTAAGGCTTGTTGCCTCTAAAGTCGGGTTTAAAGAAAGCTCTTGTTGTAAGCGAAACAGGTCTTTTTGTAAAGGCACCATAGGAAAGTCAGCAGGCACAAAGCCCATACGTTCACTCACAATTA
The DNA here is from genome assembly GCA_964352605.1 of uncultured bacterium. Taxonomy (GTDB): domain Bacteria; phylum Deinococcota; class Deinococci; order Deinococcales; family Trueperaceae; genus JAHEBB01. The sequence continues at coordinate 215 of CAYGTA010000332.1, forward strand.
ACTTCTCTTGAATAAGCCTAATCGGGTTAGGGTTACCCGCACACATAACCGTTTGGGTGGCTTCTAAAAGGTCACTTAAACTAGGGTAACTCTGCTCACGCAAGGCAGCCAAAGCCTCAGCTAAACGCACTGTCTCAATAATATGAGCCGATGATACTGTGAAGCCTTCCGTTCTTAAAAAGCCAGCAATTTTTGTTAACCATTCACTTGAAAATTCAGTTGCCGTGACCGTTTCTGAGCCCTGCATCCATAAATGATGATACCAACCCGGTGAGGCAACGCCTGCACCATAGCCTCCCCTAGCAGCAAGTCTGCCATAAGTCCAAGGAATCCAAGCTGCTTCAATATCAACACGTGGCATATCAGCCAAAATAGCACTGTCTTTCTTAGCAGACTGACCCTTTAACCTTAAAGCAGGCCCATGAAACGCCCCGCAGACCACCGCAATACGCCTAAAGCCCTCCGCTCTCGCATGCCTAATACTATTACGCATGCAAGCTTCACGCTGCTCAGCCAACACCAAACTACGCTGACGCTTTTCAAGATGCTCCTCAAGGACACGCTCGAGTTCTTCAGTCGCCGCATTAGGATTGGCCGCTTTGAGTTTTTCTAAATTTGTTTCAAATGCTTCAGGGTCTTCAGAAGTTTTTAGCGGAACATCTGTTTCTCGTAGGGCTTGCATAAGCTCTAAGACGGCTTCAAACATATCGGTTGCATTACGGCGCTCTTCAACCAGCTCATTCCACCATCTTTCATAATGCTTGTGACCAGAAGCTTGAGCAATCAGTGTCATAGGGTCAGCACTAGGCATGGCAGGTGGCACGCCCGCAGCCATCATGTTTGCCTGTGGTAAATCACAAAACCGCACTGTCAGATTATGAGACAATCCGAACTTAATAGCCTGAAACTCAGGTGAAAACACAGTAAACGGAAAGTAAGACGCTTTGGCAGGCTCAGTCGGCTGGTAAGACACAAGCGCTACAGGAGGCTCGAGTTCTTCATGAGCTAGGTAAGGCAGCATATGGTTTAGGTCACTGGGGCCTTCTATTAAGATAATATCTGGCTTTAGCTTTGCTAAGGCGTTTACTAAACTGCGAGCTGAACCGGGACCATGATGCCTTATGCCTAATATTGTCGTTTTGGACCTTTGTTTGGGCTTTGTTTTTGGTTTTGTTTCTTTTACGGTGGACACAAACTTATTCCTTATCTAAAAGCGTGCTACTTAGCGTTTTTAAGCGCCAATCTGGCTTGCAATTTTTTATTCGTTGATGGCAACACTATTTATACTTTGCTTTGCTTCTCTTTTTTCTAAATACTCTTTAAAATCAAGAAAAGCTAAAGTAAAGCGCTACAAGCTTGGTACAGGTCTTGCCAGTCATTGCGTTCTTTTACAACTGTTTCAAGGTACTCTTTCCAAACACCTTGGTCAGCTTTAGGATCTTTAATAACAGCGCCTGTTAGGCCAGAAGCAAGATCGTTAGCAGAGACCACACCTGAACCAAAATGAGTTGCTAAAGCAACGCCACTATTTAGCACTGAAATTGCTTCAGCGGTACTTAGCGTACTGCTAGGTATTTTTAATTTGACTTTACCATCTTCCGTTTTGCCGTTACGGAGTTCCCTGAAGATGGTGACCACTCGCCGTATTTCTTCTAAAATAGGTTTTTCAATGGGTAATTCTAAGGTTCTTGCTGAGCTTTTTACCCGCTCATTAACAATAAAAACTTCTTGCTCTGCGTCTTTAGGTAAAGGTAAAACCACAGTATTAAACCTGCGTTTAAGCGCACTCGATAAGTCATTTACACCTTTATCGCGGTCATTTGCAGTCGCAATAACATTGAAGCCCTGCACTGCCTGCACTTCGCTAGAAAGTTCAGAGATAGGCAAGATTTTTTCAGACAAAATCGTTATAAGCGCATCTTGCACATCCGCAGGAATACGCGTTAGCTCTTCAACCCTTGCAATCTTGCCGTCTTGCATGGCTTTCATGATTGGGCTAGCCACCATCGCTTCTTTACTTGGGCCGTTAGCAATAAGGCTTGCATAGTTCCAACCAAAACGAATGGCCTCTTCAGCCGTACCTGCGGTGCCTTGCACCAGCAAGGTACTATCACCTGAAATAGCAGCAGCCAAATGTTCAGAGACCCATGTTTTACCCGTACCCGGAATACCTAAAAGCAACAAGGCTCTATCGGTAGTTAAGGTAGCAATTGCAATTTCAATAAGACGACCATTACCAATATATTTAGGTTCAATCTTATAGCCATTATCTAACGTGCCCCCCAGTACATAAGTTGCTACCGCCCAAGGTGACAAATACCAATTAACAGGTCTAGGGCGACTATCGTTAATATGCAATTCATGAAGTTCCTCGGCAAATTGATGTTCAGCGTGAGCTCTTAAAATATTCATTTTTCTTCCTTTCCTTACTTAGACGTAAAGCTTGCTTGGTGCATACGTTGCCTAAAAGCCAAAATAGCTAAAGCCTCATTAGCAGCAGCTTGAATAACTGTTTTATACTTAAGTTGCGTCAAAAAACCTTTAAGCGTTTCAAATGCTTCAGGCGCACTCGAGCGTGCGGCCAACTTAAGGTTCGTTCTTAGTAAGAAGCTTCTGCTGCTGTCTTCAAAAAAGCTGTCTTCTTTGTTTGATAAATACTTTATCCATGCTTCTAAGGTTTCAATCGACCATGTTTTGGTCCAGCGGTTAAAGAACTTTAAGAAGAGTTGCTCAGCGTCTTCTTCTTTTTGAAAGTAGGCATGTAAATCTAAAAAGTCTGCTTCTTCTAGGTAAGCTATTAGTTTTAAACTGTTGGCCGTTAGTTTATCTTTCTTTAAGATTATGCTTGCCCAAATGGTATTGACTTGCCGCTCTGCAGCTAATGCAAATCCTTTTATGAACCCGTCTTTATAGTCACTTAATTCTATGCGTTCTAAAATGTCCTCAACAGGCACTTGAAAGCGCTCTTCCCAATAATCTAAAGGAAGGGCAGCAACAAGGTCAGACAGCTGCGCATTTTTAACTTTATGTGCATCTTTCCAGTTTCTTAACATCATGCCATCACGAATCCATATAGGCTCGAGTTCATCGGGTATGGTTGCACTTAAATCATCTTGAATGAGTTCATCAGCCACTAGGCTTAAGCGCGTTACTAACTGTGACTCGCTAAGGTGACTCAGCAATTCGGCTGCTTTACGCCTCACAATAATGTTTCGATTATCCAGCGCGCTCTCCAGAAAGGCTTCATCAGCTAAGCTTAAATTGTTAGTGAAAGTTCTTATTATCCAGTTTGAAGCCGCATTTTGCTCAGATGCCCAAGTGCTCTGTACTAGCTTTAAAGCTAAGTGGGGATCTTGCCGCCTTGCCTGCCATAAAATACCTTGACGGGTATGACTGTGTTTTGATGCCCACTCTCTTTGCAGCCCCTCCCAGCTAAGTGAATCTTCAGAGGCAAAATACCAAGTTTCTTCTTGAGCTGCTAACCACCTGCCTGTATTACCTAAAACAGGCAAGACATAAGGCCTTAAAGCGTAAAGCTTACTGGCACGATCAAGTAAGGCAGGTAAAAGATGCGCAGGTACACGCCACTTATGCTGCGCCATTAAACTTAAACTCTCAGCCATCGTGTCAGCAAAACGCCCATCAAGACTATCTTTTAAGACACTAACTAGCCCTTCAGAGCAAAGCTCCAAGTCTTCCGTTTGCGACGCAGACCAATCATCATGACTAAGCTCGAGTGTTTCTAAGCTTTGTCCGATACTTGAGTAGATAGCTTGGCTTGCAGTATTCAGCAACAGGGTACGCACGCTTGATTCACTTAGGTTTTCTTGGCTGCTGCCTAAAAAGGCGAGTCTGGCGGCCTCTAAACCATACTTCTTATCTAACTTATTGTTATTCATTAGCTGCCCCCTCGCATAGCTTTTAAGTCAACAAATTGATTGTTTAGTACCATACTTATAGGCTGAAAATGCTCACGGTATTCTCCAAATACAGTTACGCCCTCGCCAAAACTTGCAGCTCGCAAATGCCACTTGGCTGGGATCTTTTTAGCCAAAGGGACAACAACCCCTTCTTTATCTTGAAAAAACCAATCCTCTTTATGCTGAACCAATTTAACACTCTTAAATAAAGCAGGTTTCGAACGCAACCAAGGGTTTTGACTAAGCAAGGCTTGCTGCTCTTTACGCCATTCAGACAGCAACTCAAATGCTTCGATTTTTGGTGTAAAGCTTGCAAACTCAAAAGACTCGAGTTCTGCTTGTAGGCGCACACTGCCTTTGTAAAAGCGCAACTCTGCCTTAAAGCTGGCTCCGACCACAAATTTATTATTCTTACCTTGTACCTTTAAGGTTTGGTTTTCTAGTTCGCTACTTTGACTGGCACTTACTAAGCTTGGCGTTAAACTTTGAAGGTTATTTGTTTGAGATACGCTTAGTTCAATAAGTGCAAATTGTTTATGCTCATTAGCCCATAGCCATGCATACTCTTTCAGTTGATTAACAGTCGTTGTTGAAGTTCTACCTAAGACCGTCCATGTGTCTTCAATAAACTCTTCACAGAGGTCAGGTTTACAGCCAATAGCAACTAACAAATCTGCCTGAATGGCATCTGAAAGAACATCAAAACGCTTTAAGCCTTCTAGTAAAAGTTGTAATTTGGCAATTTTTTCAAAACTGAGCTCAGGCCAATCCTCTTTCAAGAACCCTAAGCGCCACGATTGAATGTCATTGGCCAAATCTGTTAAATGCGCATCATGCAGGCGTTGCACAATGACTTGCCAAGAACTAAGGGGTAAGCCTTTGGCCTGCTCAAGACCCAAGCTCAGCAAATCATGTAACCAGCGCTCTAAAAGCTCGAGTCCTGCTTGCTGCGCTGGACTTAAACCTTGCTTCTGGGTCGGGCTTGCTTGTAAAGATTTAGCTGCTAAAACCGCTTGTGCCCACTCAGGGGGGGTTGCTTCGCTTAAGCTGGAAGGCTCTCCAGTAGCTAACAAAAGTAAGGCAAGCACATGATTACAAGGTAGTAAACTAGCGTTGCAACTGCACTGACCAAGAAGATTAGTGCGTTTTATAGAAACCAAAATATCTTCTTTATCTTTAACTAAAAACTGACCCCACAAAAGCTCATCATTATGGGCCAGCACCGACCAACGGTAAGTCTGTGCCATAACGCGACCTGAGCGTGCACTATGTTCATTTTTAGCTAAGCTAAGAACTTGCTCTGAATTAAAAGGTAAAATGTATTTTTTCACAAGGCCATTCTCTCAACGGTCTCGGCGGGTTGATTATGGAAAACAGTTTTTGCAACCCAAGACACAAACTGCTTTGCACTAGACTAACACAGTCATTAAATGCTATTCCATCATTATTTCTTAATATAAACAAGCGTGACTTTCTTAAGTCTTATACTAAGCTGAATTATAAA
>CAYGTA010000333.1:0-2756 GCA_964352605.1 uncultured bacterium
CCCAAAATTGTCTAGGTATCCCTAAAGGCCATCATGTCTCACAAAAGTACTTTTCAAACAGTCTCTAATTGCAACGTCTTTGGTGATAACATGATGCGATGGCTCAAAAGCGACGCTCCATTGGGTGTTGTTTTGACAAGATATCATTGGGGTTGATAAACAATTTTTAAAATACGATTTTGCAACCTACTTGCAACAAACTGCTTTTTTCCATTAGGCCAAATAACCCATAATGCTTCAATAGATGCCCTACCCAAACCGAAATGTAATCTCGGATCATTACCCGCCCCAAAACTCGAGCCACTTTTAACTTCTTGCATTTGCGTTCTACCGTCGCTGCTTGTCAGGTAAACCCTTGCACCAATTGCGTCGCGGTTGATGCCGTTGCCACCCTCGAGACGAACCGTAAGCCAGTAATGGTTATTTGCTAAAGTACCTTTGTTGTGATAAAGCGCATATCCTTCATTCCAGTTGCCCTGTACAAAGTCTAACCAACCATCATTATCATAGTCTGCAATTGCAAGTCCCATACTAGGGTTATCGTTTTCAAGCCAGCTAGTTTGACTTACCTCACTAAAGCTGCCACCCAAATTCTTAAAGAGCATATTCGGATGCGGATGATGCATGCCTTGAGTTGCTGCGGTTCCTCCGTAGTGGCGTTCTCGTTGGCTTTTCATCCCTGTAGTTGCAAGCATAAGATCTTGCCAACCGTCGTTATCAGCATCTAAAAATACGGTGCCCCAACCGACCGTTTCTTCTTTATTGACACCGACACCTGTTTCTGAGGTGGCATCTTCAAAACCAAACCCCGTATTTCTAAATAGATTCATGGGACCTGCCATGTCAGAAGCATACATATCAAGATCGCCATCTGCATCATAGTCCGCAATTGCCAGACCCATGCCGTGCATATAAGCATCACTTTGGGTGAGTTCTGAGGCGTCTGTCCAGCACCAACCACCACAGCCAGGACCATCATTGCGCCATAAAACGTTCCCAATTACATTGGCATAAATGTCGTTAACAACATAGATATCTAAATCTTGGTCATTGTCAATATCTGCAAAGCTGGCAGCAAAGCCAGACCCCAAGGTTTTCTCATAAGACAGTAAATGGCTGACATCTTCAAATCTACCGTCACCCTTGTTATGGTACAGCCTGTCTTGACTAGGCTCGAGCCTAAAGGGTTCACACTCAGGTAGACATGCCCAGTTTGTAACATAAAGATCAAGCCAACCATCTTTATCGTAGTCGCCCCAAGCTGCAGCCGCACCTTTTCCTGGCGTGCCTACGCCTGCTTCGGCTGTGACATCCTGAAAACCTTGACCCTTAAGATTTTTATAGAGCACATTATGTCCGTCTGTTAATACATAGAGGTCCCGCCAACCGTCATTATCGTAGTCAGCCCAAACCGCAGCGCCACTTTTTTCTTTAGGAAGGCTTAGTTGAGGCGAAAAGTTTGAAACAGTAAACGTTCCATCTTGCTGGTTATGATAAAGCACATTTGCTTCTAAATTGCCCGTGACATATAGGTCGAGCCAGCCATCATTGTCATAGTCAGCCCAAGCTTGCCCCATTGCCAAATAACCTTCTTTAATGCCTGTCGGGTCCCAAATTGCACGATGTTCCGCACCTATGTTTGCTTGCTCAGACACTTCTTGAAATAGATAACCTTGGGGTGTTTGAGTTTGTACTACACAGCCAAAAAACATGAGCAAAACGATAATGATTCCAAAACCTATCTTATTCATTTATTCCTTTCAAACTCAACTTTAGATATAAGTTCAAGCCTCTTAGGGCTTACGTCTGAGTCACACTTTCACCTTCTTTGCTCAAACCATGCGCAAAATGATATCTTGCGCATGGTTTCCAAAGCCGTGTCCAAAAATATTTATTCCTCCAACATGCGTAGCCTCAGGATCTACGCCTAATCGAAGGGCAATAAAGGGTTCTTTTTCGATCTTTAGGTCAGAGATCATTACATTAGAAAGTTGCTCACCGTCAATATAGCTTGCCGTTTCATTGACCTGCCAAACCTTGAGTAAACCGTATTGAGTGCCACCGTCATCCCACCAGCTTGGGTTTAAACGCCCTCTTCTATCATTAAAATCACCAGGTGATGTCCAAGTTCCAATTCGGACACCATTGATCTCCATATAAATATCTGAGGGCCAGATATTTTTTGCAGGCGCAGCTTCCGAACAAAGTTCTACACTTAGACGTAAATTGCGAGCAGCACTCTTTTGATAGAAGCGGTTAGGGAAATGATATTCAACATAGCCTTCGCTAAACCAAACAAGTTGGGCATTTACTTTGTTTGGTTCAAAAAAAGAAATAGGATCATCGTTTAAACCAATCGGTTGCTCGATTCCAGCTAGACCACACGTTGGGGTAACTTGATGTCTTACATAAGCGCCAACAGGCATGTGGATGCTAACTTCCTGTACTTTTTGGGGAGGCGCGTCACCTGGCAGCTGCATAACAATAGCGTCACATATTCGTGTATAAATGCGCTGTTGACCTCGCTCACCTGGCGTGGTTCGCGATTGTATAAGACGAGCGCTCTCTAAAACTCTTAAGTGCTGTAGCGCTGTGGAAATAGGTATGTCTAAGTCCTTAGATAGTTGAGAAGTGTTTGCAGGGTCACTGCCTAAATACTTCATTATTCGTAAGCGTTGCGCTGAAGCAATCGCTTTCGCCACGCTTATCATGTGACTTTGTTCTTGAACTTCGTTGCCCAGAATTAATGTTTTTCC
>CAYGTA010000333.1:2856-4413 GCA_964352605.1 uncultured bacterium
ATTGGCTTTAAGAACTACGAGCGCATCTTTAATGACAAGCTTTTTTGGCAAGCTTTAAGAAACACCTTGCAGTTTGTATTCTTAACCTGGCCACCCCTTGTTGCACTTGGGCTTGGCTTTGCTTTGTTGCTCAATAGACCCATCCAAGGTGTAGGCATCTTCCGCACACTTTTTTACATGCCAAATGTTCTCTCAGTATCAGTCACGGGGCTTATCTTTAGTCGTATTTTTGCTTCAGATGATCGTGGTCTTATCAACGCTATTTTCCTTAATTTTGGATTTGAGCGAATCCCCTGGTTAAGTAGTAAATTTTGGGCCATGCCCGTGGTTGCTGCCACCACCGTTTGGTGGACGGTTGGCTTTAACATGCTCATTTTTCTTGCAGGTTTGCAAGCTATTCCCAAAGAGCTTTACGATGCAGGAAAAGTAGATGGTGCCAACCGCTGGCAAAGCTTTTGGCATATAACCCTGCCTAGCTTACGCAGACCCTTCGCGTTTGTCACTATTTTGCAAATCATTGCCTCGTTTCAACTTTTTGGACAAGTTGATGTGATGACTTCAGGTGGCCCTGCAGGCTATACACGCACTATTGTTTACTACATTTTTGAGCGTGCCTTTGAATTCTGGCAACTGGGCTACGGCGCCGCACTTGCCGTCATACTCTTTTTTATTCTATTTATCATCTCAATCATTCAGCTTTATGTCTTTAGAGATCGAGAGGCAAGCTAAGATGGCTTTGCAAAGAGCTCAAATTAACGAACAAAGAATAAGCGCGAAATGGCGACGCAGGCGCTTTTTAATAGGCTTGATTGTCTTCACCATTATTTGGCTTATCCCTGCAATCTGGACACTGATGCTTTCTATTCGAACTGAAACTTCAATTCAGAGAAACCTTTTACAGATTATCCCTTACCCAGTGACCCTAGAAAATTGGGCTTATATTTTGTCTTCGAGTAGGATTATTCGCTGGTTTTTTAATAGCTTACTTGTAGCCGTTGTTCATACCTCGGCTCAACTTTTGGTTTGTTCCTTGGCTGCCTACGCTTTTGCTCGAATTGATTTTTGGGGCAGGCGCTTTATTTATCCACTTGCCCTTGCAGGGTTTATGATTCCATTTGAAGCCATCTTTATCCCTATCTACTTGCTGTTTGCTGACCTTGAATTACATAACACCTACTGGGCGCTTATCATCCCTGGTATTGCGTCATCCTTTGCCATTTTCTTACTCACACAATTTTTTAAAGGTATACCCAGGGAACTCGAAGAAGCTGCCTTTATGGACGGCGCAACACGTTTAGGCGTGTACTGGCGCATTATTATGCCTCTTTCAGCCCCCGTTTTGACAACCCTAGCCATTTTTACCTTTTTAGGAAACTGGAACAGTTACTTGTGGCCACTTGTATCTGCAACGAGACCAGAGATGCAGACCATAACCGTAGGACTTGTCAAAATGACGAACCAATCAAGTTTCTTGGATTTTTATGGCAGAAATATGGCGGGGGCTTGGCTAACGGCTTTACCTATCTTACTTTTCTTTTTTATTTTCCAGCGCCGCAT
>CAYGTA010000333.1:4513-5613 GCA_964352605.1 uncultured bacterium
ACAAATGCCTTTAATGCTCAAAGTGACACGGTACATGTAGAAACGATACCTTCAGGTTGGCCTGGAACTACTGAGCTTAATGCTAATTTAGCTGCAGGCACCCCCCCTGACATCATGGTACTTCACGGCATTCGCATACCCAACTATGCTTCAAGAGGCATCTTAACCCCGCTTGATGATGCGTTTGCTGACGTTGGCATTGACGTGAGTGATTTTACCGATTCAGCTCGAGGCTATGTTGATTATAACGACAGTATATTTGGATTGCCTCTGGACTTGCACGGTCACCTTTGGCACATTAACCTTGATCTTTGGGAAGAAGGTGGCTTACCGATGGCAGATGGTGCACCCGTACTGCCTATTGGCGAAGCCCAATTTAGAGAGTATTCTGAGCAGTTTAAAGAAGCTACTGGGACAATACTCTTTAATAAAAATACAAACTTCTTATCTCGAGACTGGATGGCACTCGTTTACCAACAAGGTGGTGCCATTGAAGGTGAAGATGGCATGCCGACTATTGATAGTGAAGAAGGCTTAACAGCGCTCAATTTTCTTTTAAACTTAAGAGATGAAGGGCTCTTGCCCGATAATACTGATGATTGGGAACCATTCCTAAATGGTGAGACAGCAAGCATAAGTAATGGTACTTGGGTAGTTAACTTTCTCGATGAACAAACCAAAGATCCCGAGTCAGGCTTACAGAACTATTATGTAGCTTCTTTCCCACAGATTTTTGACCAACCTGGAACGTGGGCGAGTACACACGCATGGATCGTACCTTTAGGTCTAAATGCTGACGCAGACAAGGTAGCTGCTATTGCAGAATTCTTTAAGTTCCTAAACGACAACAATTTTCACTGGGCGCGTACAGGTCACATACCTGTAAACCAATCAGTTTTGGATAGTGATGAGTACAGCGCTCTTCCTCACCGCGACGAATATGCTGCTTTCAATACTGACAGCATCGTTATGCCACGTCAAAACTGGGTTACCGCTTATGAAAACGTATTAGACGAAGAACTCACTGCTGCTTTTATTGGCGATAAAACAGCTGAGGAAGCTTTGGCAGATGCCCAATCACGCCTAGCAGATTTTGCGGC
>CAYGTA010000334.1:0-5582 GCA_964352605.1 uncultured bacterium
GGAGTTCTTTACTTTCAAACATAAGAGAACCCGTTGAAGAAAACAACGACGAACTCTAAAAACTTTAACCTGTTTTCCTAAAGCTAAGAGGCTCGAGTGTACACTCAAGCCTCTTAGCTTTACTTTGAGTTTCGCCTTAATTAATACCAAAGCTTACGTTATCAAGACTCGTGCTACTTGGCTGAAAAGGAGGGCTATTGGGTGAAATCGAGATATAGTCTATATCTGTCATTATTTTAATAAAGTCAGCCTGATTAATGGGCGTATCAAAAGGGCCTGGCGCGTAAAAACTATCTCTATTTAAACCTAAACTAAATGTTCGCCAAGCAAGCGTAGCAGGTTCTAAAGGCGCAATCATCAAATCTCCTGCACCCCCAATTATAACAGTTACAATTCTGTCAAGATCGGGCTGCGTAACTGCCAAATCAAAACTCATGCGTTTCCCTATAAAGTCCCTTGCGTCACCCAAATAAATATCTGGTGCAGACCAACTTAGCGCGCGTTCGGTTTCAGCATAAAGGTAGCTTTGCCCTGCACGCTGAACATGCTCAACCCTTGAAAATGCCACTGTCCAGCCTTCAGCGTCAGCATCAAAGGTCTGAACAATAGCTTTTTGTACATTTCGCGTATCACAGTCCACATGTGGATTTCGTTGAACATTCAGGCTTTGCAGCTTCGCATTTAGCTGTTCTATATAGCCTCTTGTAGGTACCGCCATTACTTCTAAGCAATTGAGTTCCAGTGAAACACTATTCAATTGATTTAACGCTAACAAAGGCTCAAGGTCAGACACTGAGTTTTCATTTAGATCAAGATGCTCGAGTTCTGTTGTTTGACTTAAGGCAGATATGTCACGAATAGTATTTTTACTTAAGTAGAGTTCTTCAAGTTCAGGCATTGCCACTAAAATACTTAGGTCACTAATGTTGTTATCGCGAGCATCTAACCTTCTGAGTTGACTGGCTTGCTTTAAATAAGACAAGTCACTAAGCTCGTTATGAGAAATATCCAGAAATGTAAGCTGATTCAAAGCTTGCAAAGCAGAGATGTCTGGTATTTTGGTTTCAGCCAGCGAAAGTTCATCTAAGTTTAAAAGATTCGTTAAAACACTAATATCTGCAATACTCGTTGAATTTAAATTAAGATAAACCAAGTTACTCAGATTAGCTAACCCCCCTATATCACTAATAAAAGTAGCTGATAAGTCTAACTCAACAAGACTCGTCAGTTGACTTAAAGGGCTTATATCTTCAACTCGAGTGTTGCTTAGATATAAGAATAAAAGCTTGTTAAGGCTAGAAAGTGCTGATAGGTCTTGCACCTTGCTATTAGATAATGCCAGGTAGTTGAGTTGACTTAAGGCACTAAGCGCACTTATATCTTGAGCATCGATGTTAAATAGGTTCAAAAACTCAAGCTTTTTTAAGTAACGAAGTTCATTTAGATTAGTTAAAGGATTATCGTAGGCACTTAGACCTCTTAGGTTTTTAGCATAACGTAACCCCTGTAAGCTATCTATATTTTTTCGCTGAATGCTTAGTTCTTCTAAACCTTCGAGATCTTTGCAGCTATAGTTTGTTTGATTTAGCGTTTCTTGAAGAGCGCTGTGCAAGGCGGCATCTGCAACGACTAGCTGAGCGCAGTTATAGCTTACATTTACTTGGGTTGTTTGCCCTGCAAGAATCTCTACAGGAATGATGTTAGCGTTCGTTTGAAAGCTGGCACCTTCAAAGTTTACCTCGTTTATCTCTAAGTCGTAACGCCCTGTAGCTAAATTACTAAGTACTTGACTTTGACTTAAAAACGTTTCGCTTCCCTCTTTAGTTAAAATAAGATTAGCATTAGCAGCTTCAGGTAGACCGTCGATAAGCAAGTTTAAACTACCTGTTTCAGGAACTTGCAAACTGTAGCTTACAGTAACGGTTTTACTCTCACCTGCTAAAAGCTCGAGTTGTGCTGGGTTTACACTAGCGCTATATAGTTCATCTGCTTGGCTTACGGTTTCTGCAGTTATTTTATACTCACCTGCATTTAAATTTGTCAGGCTTTCTGAATCACTAAAGCTACGCGAAAAATTATCCGCAGTAAGCTGAACACTAGCGTTTAAGCCTTCAGGTAAACCTGAAATCGTTATCGTTAAGCTAGCAGGCAATAAAGGTTCTGGTTCAGGCTGAGGTTCAGGATTAGTATTTGGGTTAGCTTCAAGGCACTCGAGTGTCACCTTTAGCGTTTGCTCTTCTGCTTCGCTGTTAATCTTTATGATGTCTTCAAAGCTACCCACTGTCTCACAAATCGCGCTTACGCGAATACTCTCAACCGCAGCAAGCTCGAGCTTGGCGCTAAGTGAACTAAATTGCAACCAACTTTGCGTAACACTCAAACTATAGTTAAGCTCTGTATCTCCGGTATTTAGAAGTTCAAAACGCTCACTGGCACGCTCACCAAGCACAGCACTAAGTAAAAGGCTTGAATCACTAAGCTCTAATTTTGGTATAGCTGTTATTTCGTTTGGCTTAGCTGCTTGATTGCAGGCGCTTATTAAGAGTAGTAAAAAGAGGATAGTTCGTTTCATGTGTTTTCCTTTCTCAATTGTGGTTTTTGGCTTTTGACTTGAGCTTGTTGAAGCATGGCTTGGCTGCATGCTTCAAATGAATTAAAGACTTGCTGCTCAGCTGTTATGAGGTTGTGCAGTACTAGATGCCAACCTTGATCGTGCTGCTTGGCACGCACAATGAAGGCTATAGAAGTTTTTACTGGCATATAAAAAGCTTAAAAAAGAGAGCGTCACTGTTGCGTCACCCTGACAGTAGACAAGTAGTTCAGAAGTGACGGAACAGTGACGTAGCTTTATTTAGACTCCGCATTACAAAGAGCAAATAAAGAGCAGTATGGCACTGCTTTTGAACAAGATACCCCTGAACGCTTAGCGTCTTTTAGTGATGGCTCTGCCTAAGTTAGCATCGGCTACTGGCCCTAAAGCTTCTCTAACAGTAACCCCATATAGGTATTAAGTTCAGGCAGCTCGAGCTTTTCAAAGTTCGGCTTGTCTGTGTTTAAATAGTTTCGCACCAGAACACGTTGATCTTCTGTACTTGCTGGGTGCTGCCATAAAATGCTCAAGCTATGACTAGGGTTTATATTTTGAGCTATCTGCAAGTAGCAGGCAGTGTGAAACAGTATGTCTAGACTTAAGGTTTTTACCTTGAGCTCTTGAGCTTTTGTAATGGCTTCTTGTAAATGCTGCTTTGCCTTGCTTGTGTTTTGTATAGCAAGGTAGCTGCTGGCAAGTAAAGCCTTTATTTTGGTTTCATGAAAGGCGTCATCTAAGTCATGGTATAGCCTTAGCGTTTTTTCATATAGGCTTACAGCATCTGCATGCTTGTTTTGATCATGGGCTAGTTCTGCTAAGTTCATGCTGGCTATAGCTGCACCATGCCTATCTCCAATATGTTCACTTATTCGGCGTGATTTCTGATAGTGCATTTCAGCATTTAGGTAATCTTTGAGTACATGATAAATGGTGGCTAAGTTATTACAAATCCATGAGACATCCACTTGGGCATCTAAGTTTTCATAAGTAACTAAGGCTTCTTGAAAGTAAGCAATAGCGTTTGGGTAGTCACCAAGATCTGCTTTTAAGTCAGCCAAGCGTGTAATTGTTTTGGCACGCAATCGTTCATTGTTAAGATGAAAACTTATACTTAGTGCCTCTTGAAAGTAAGTTTCCGCGTCTTGCCACTGGGACAAACGGGTACAGCAGTTACCTAAGGAAAGTAAAATATGTAGTCTAATGCTGTCATTATCAACTTGTTTAAGGGTATCTAAGAGGAAAGCTCGAGCTTTCCTAAACTGGCCTTTAGCGCGTAGCCTTTCGCCTTTTATACGTAGTGCCTGAATGTAGTCATGTTTGTTTAGAGGTTCAAAATAAAGGATGAGCTGCTCGAGTAAATCATCATTAATGATTTGCCCCATCTGGTCAGAGAAACTCAGGTAAGTCAATTGACAGTATTTAATTAAATAGCTGTGCTTTGGGTTTAAGATTCGACTGAACTGCTTAAAACTATCATACCCTTCTTGTATTCTGCCTTTCATGTAGTAAAAACCTTGAAGTACGCGTAAGGCGGTTTGGGTGCTTTCGTCAGGCTGTTCTAAAGCGTAAGTTAAGGCAAGCAGGTGATTGTTTAGCTGTTCAGCAATAAGACTTAAGATGCGAACTTGCTCTTGGCTATGAAATCGTTCTTGGTGTGTCACGAGGCAATTCGAAAAATAACGTGCCATGGCACGTTTACTTTGCTCATGAACTTCAGCGTCTTGCATTAGCTTCTGATAGCTAAATTGTTTTACTAAGGGGTGCATATCTAAAAGGCCTTGTTCATTTCTGCGTATCAGTAAACGCTGCTCTAAATCTAACAGTTGTTTTAAACCACAAGCACTCAGTTGTTGTGCAGCTTCTTGTGAGAAAGGAGCAGAAAATAAGCTTAGTACTGCAAAAACCTGCTGGGTTTCAGAGTCTAAACGCTGCCAGCTCGAGTGCATTAGGCTATACATGTTTTTGTGTCGCTCTGGGTAATCTTGCAGGTCCGTAGCTAAGAAGTGAAGGTCTTGCTTTATTTCTTTAGCTATGGCTTTAGGGTCAAGCAGGCTTATCCATGTAGAGGCAAGTTCAATGGCTAATGGCATACCTTCAACCATGTTACAAATGTGGGTAATATCTGAAAGGTGATTCTTAAAAGTAAACCCTTGCTTAAGGCGCTTTGCACTCTGCACGAAGAGTTGCACGCTAGCACTCTGCTCAGCACTATAGCTTGCTATATCCAAACCTGTAAGTATAAAAGAATGCTCCGCGCGTACTTTTAAGCGCTCACGACTAGTGACTAAAAACTTAAGTTTAGGGCACTTCTCAAGGAGTTCTACTAAGTAAAGCGCAGCCTCTAAAACATGCTCAAAATTATCAAGTATGATGAGCATACTTTTATCACGCAAGTAATCAATCACTTGGCTTTCTACACTTGCTTGAGCTTGTAAACCCACATTAAGCGCACTAGCTATAGATAAGGGTAAACCCTCTTGACTAGACAAACTTGCTAAAGCTACAAAGAAAACCCCTTCAGGAAAGTGTTGCAACTGCGTTTGAGCAAGTTCAATAGACAGTCTAGTCTTTCCCATACCACCTGTAGCAAGTACAGTAATCAAACGGCAGTCTTCTTGCCTAAGCAATGCACTTAACTCCCGTAACTCTTGTTTCCGTCCAAGAAAAGGGGTTGCTTGTACAGGTAAATTATGCCTACGCTTAATTAGATTTTTTCCTTCACGAATACTCTGAGCTAAATATTGGCTCTCTTCACTAGGCTCGAGTGCCATGTCTTCAGTGAGTAAGCGAGCAAATTGCTCAAACTGCTTGAGGGCAGCTTCTGTGTTTCCTTGAAGGTAATAGCAGCGCATAAGTACCTGCAGTAAGCTTTCTTCATAGGGTTGAACTTGCAGTTGACTTTTAACTAAGGTTATAGCTTCACTGTAGTTCATTTCTTGCTCCCAGCGCTTAGCTAACTTAAGACTAGCCTCTAAGCACTGCTCAGCTAAAC
>CAYGTA010000335.1:0-5550 GCA_964352605.1 uncultured bacterium
GAAATGGTATTATACTAATCTTATTTAATCTCGTCATAAGACTGAGGGAGTCTGAGCGTACTGCCCTAGGTCAGACATATAAAGTTTTGCGACATTTGTAATTCAGCTTAGTATTAATCGGGTTGCAATAAGAGAAAAAATGACTACTAAAATGACGGCTGATACCGTAATTACTATAATTCAACTTTTAACAACTCATAGGATTGGCGTTCATATTGACGGTGGCTGGGCTGTAGATGCTCTTCTTGCTAAGCAAACTCGCCCACATACAGATTTAGATATTGCTGTTGAGCATAAAGATGTTCCAAAACTTCGTGAGCTTTTAAAGAATAAAGGCTATGAAGAAATATATCGGGACGATTCTTGGGAATGCAATTTTGTCTTGGAAGACAACTTTGGGCATCAGATAGATGTTCACTCTTATAGTTTTGATGCGGAAGGGAAACATATTTATGGTGTGCCTTACCCTTCTGATTCGCTCTCAGGTACAGGACTTATTCAGAAACAAGAGGTAAATTGCATTTCGGCTGAATGGCTGGTCAAGTTTCATACAGGCTATGAGCTTGATTGGGATGATTATTATGATGTGCAAGCCCTTTGTAAACATTTTAATCTTGAATTACCTTCTGAGTACCTTAGATTTCAAACTAAGACTCAGAACTAAAACGTCAACCTACCCTAACTAAAACCAAATTGTTAAGGTGCAATAATATTAAAATTAAAGCCCTTAATAGCGACACGGTCTTCAAAGTTTACTTTGTGCGGGTCTACCGTATTACCTTCAAATACCTGAATGACTAAACTGTAATTACTTAGCTTTGCATTGTCTTTTAACTGAAAGGCTAAGCTGGTGTTTACACCTACTCGTAACGCTTCGGCTGAATAGACCTGCTGAAACAGCTCAGGTGTTTCTGAGGCAGACGCAAAAATCTTGTGCGCAGCTTGAGGATAGTTAGCGACATTCTCAACAACATTAAGAAAAATAACGGCCTGCTCTAAGCTACTTGCTTCATCTGTCAAACGCACGCTTATAGCTACTTCACCAGAATTACCTTGTTCATAATTAGCTAGCATGTTGGACTGAATATTAAAAGCTTCTTGTGACTGACCTAAACCAAAAGCAAGTAAACTCACTAAACAAAAAATCAATTTCATAAAGAAGAGTC
This sequence comes from uncultured bacterium, assembly GCA_964352605.1. Taxonomy (GTDB): domain Bacteria; phylum Deinococcota; class Deinococci; order Deinococcales; family Trueperaceae; genus JAHEBB01. The sequence continues at coordinate 1,167 of CAYGTA010000335.1, forward strand.
TACACTAGTTTGCAGCTAAAAATAATGAAAATATGAGCTAAAGCCTTCATGCGTGTAAGAAACAACGTATTTAAATTTAAGCAAGGAAGCGTTGGAGGAACGTTTATAATGACAGGTATTTAAAGCGTTTTAGGTGCTATTGGAAATTCTTTTACCAGTGCTTCTTGAAATGTTTGGGGCTCAAACCCTAAGCTTTGCTGCGCAAGCGTATTATCAACAATTAGATTTTCATTCATGCGGTCAAACATAGCGATATCTAAAAACTTGTATCTAGGCACCTTAGTGATAAAAAAAAGAATAATCACCAAGACCCCTCTTGCTAAATGCACAGGTCGATAAGGAACCTTTGCAGCTAACGCTAAGGTACGCACAAGCTCTTGATACGTCAACCGCGTTGCGCCACCAAGTTCAATACGCCCTTTTTTTCCTTCAGCAGCTAAAGCCAGCACAATACCTTCAACAAGATCATCCGTATGCAAAGGTTGTCTTAAGCCTTCGGCCTGACCCAATAAAGGCATGACAGGCCAGCGCTTCAAATTCGACAAGATAAACGATAAATTCTGATCTTTACCATAGCCAAAAAGCATGGTGGGGCGCAAAAAAATAACCGCAATATTTTTCGTCTGAAAGAAACGCTCGAGTGTGTCTTCTGCTTTGAGTAGCTTTTGGGCTAGTTGTCGGTCTTTTGCTGAGTTTGCATTTTTTTTAGTCGTTACGCTACTTGAGGATAAAAAGACAGCTTTGCTTAGCTGCTTTAGCTTTAATTGGGGCATTAGGGGAGCAGCTTCCCAAAGAGGCATTAAGGAGACAAGGCCATCTGCACTAAGGTCTTCCCTTTTTAGTTCATTGAGAGCTAATTGTTGATAGTTTTGTTGGTTCAGAAGAGGGTTTTTAGTATTGGGTTTACGTGATACAGCAATAACAAAGTGCTTTTGCTTTAACAGCTCTTTAATAAGTACAGGAGCAACAAAAGACCCTGCACCTAAAACCACTATACGCTTCAACGTTTAAAAACTTTTCTAATTACTTGATAACTGCTTAAAAGTGAAAAGCGTAGGTAAACCCCAGCAACAATAAGCCACCATAAAGGTTTAGGGTAACGCTCACGAAAAAATTTCTTATAGTACCTAATCATGCCTCTATGAAGTTGCCATGTCACCCATAATTGCCGGTTGTGACTACTGTGGCCTTTAGCATGCGTTACAACGGCAGTGGGTACAAACATGAGCTTAAAGTCTGCGAGTTTCACTCGCATGCATAAGTCTAAATCTTCGCAGTGCATTGCGTAGCCTTCATCCATGAAGCCTAGCTGCTCAAAAACACTTTTGCGAATCAGTAAGCAAGAACCCGAGACCGCGTCAACCTCTTGAGCTTCACTAGGAATAGGATTACCGCCCATAGCGTAACCTTTTCCTAAGCCCAAGCGAGACAAGCCAAACAAACTACTAAATGCCCTAGCTGGTGTTGGTGTTTTACGGCGACCTGCAGGCTGCTCAGTACCATCAGGAAACAAGATTAAAGGTCCAGCAATAGCAACATCTTTGTGAAATACGGCTGCGTACAACTCATCTAAAGCACCTTCAGACACCACCGTATCAGGGTTAAGCAAAAGAATAGCATCACCCTTAGCAAGCTTAGCTCCTTGATTAACAGCTTTAGAAAAACCAAGATTCTCAGAATTAAAAAGCAGTTCAACATTACTAAACTCAGTCACTAAACGCTCGAGTGTTTGTTTTTCTTGTTCATCTACGGAGTTGTCTATTAGTTTTATTTCTAGTGCTTGTTTGGCATGAAGACTTAACAGGCAGTCTTTTAAGACATCTGCCGAAAAGTAATTGACAATAACAACTGTAATCATAAAACCCCGCGCCCTGCCCTCTTAGTTAACACTTGTCCTTTATTGTTAATCTTCAAAAAGTGACAGCAAGCATCATCATATCTGTTCCTTGAGTATGCGTCATGTCAAAAAACCTTCAAATGCGTTTTTGAGCAAAGGTTATGCTTTTTAAAGGAGAAGGTCATTTACATTTATCTGCGACCATGAAACAGTTGTTTAAGTCTTTGATAGCCCTATAACTCATTCAACACCATTCACTAGACCTACCGCTAAAGTCAACTGGAAGAAGCAATAGCATGGCTATCCTAAAAACCTGTAATAAGGTAACTTAAAGATATTTATGATTGATATTATTTTTGTCCATTATCAAGATAAAGCTTCCTTAAAAAAGTGCCTAAGGGCTTTAGAAATGCAAAGCCTTTTACCTTCAGGTATTCGCATTGTTGATAATAGTGATGATTTAGAAGCAGATGATGTTCAAACTAGCCTGCCCCTAGAGCTAATAAAACCCAAAAAGAACCTTGGCTTTGCTGCTGCATCGAACTTAGCTGCTAAGACCAGTACAGCAGCTTGGCTTGCGTTTCTTAATGCAGATGCATTTCCTGAACCTGACTGGCTTGAGCAACTCGTGGCATTTACTAACCTTAACGAAGATGCAGCTTGTATTTCATCTAAACAAATCTTTTTTGATGCTCAGCATTTACTTGACGGCACAGGTGACGCCTATCATTTTTCTGGTCTTTACTGGCGTAGAGGCTATAAACACCCCATTACTGAACTTTACCCACAAGAAGTTTTTTCTGCTAGTGGCGCTGCTCTCTTTATAAAACGTCCCCTTTTTCTGGCTATAGGAGAGTTTGATGAAGCGTTCTTTAGTTACGGTGAAGATGTTGACTTAGGCTTTCGCTTACGCTTAGCAGGCCATCCTAGCTACTACTGCGAAAAAGCAATTGTAAAACACGTGGGTTACAGTAGTTCAGGTGGCAGGCACAGTGACTTTTCACTTTACTATGGTCACCGAAATTTGCTTTGGGTTTACTTTAAAAATATGCCTTTACCCCTGCTCATTTTATGTTTACCAGCACATATAGCCATTAACCTAATCAGCATAGTGAAATTCAGTTTACAAGGACAAAGCAAAACTATTTTTAAAGCAAAATGGCACGCCTTTAAAAACCTACCCAGCGTACTCAAAAAAAGAAAAACCATTCAAGCAAAACGCAAAATTACCTTAAAACAACTCTGGCAAAGCTTTAACAAAACACTCGAGCGTTAAGCTTTTTTAAGCAGCTTCCATAGGCGTTTGATTAGATTCTATAGGACTTTGAGTAGCTGTGCTGAGCGAAGCTTTTTCACTCTTTGTTTCTACCGTTACTTCTGAGCTTAGTAGTTGCGCAGGTTTTAAACTGTTAAGCCCTGTAATGAGCGTTATTAAAACCACACTAAACAGTAGACTTACATCTAGTAACTGTAAGCTCATAATAGATACAATTAATATTAACCCTGTCCATCTCGCTCGAGTCCACGCAGAGTAGACAAAATAACCCGTGACTAATAGACTTGCAGCCAAACCAAAAACACCATAATTTGCAGCAAAATCTAACCAGAAATTATGAGCATGCATAACAAGGGGTGTATCTGGGTTTTGCAAAGCAAAGTAACTTGAAAAGTCTTGATTTAAGCCTGTTAAAGGGTTCGCTAAGAACGCCTGCCAGGCTGTTTGCCAGATATCTAAACGACTGACCGCTTGGCTTAAGTTAAGCCCTAAGATGGTAAAGAGATCAGGGCCAAAGCGCATATAAGAAGTAAGCGCAAAGGTAAGCAAAAACGCTGTAAAAAAGCCAAAATTCTTTAACTGCTTTTTGCGCTTAAAAATAATTGCAATCAACAAATAGCCACCTACAGCCGCAAAAAGAAGAGCGGTACGGCTACCTGTTAACGATACAGCAATGAGCATCATCACATAGGCCCAAATAGCCGCAGCTGCAGAGCCTAAAAGCGATAACAACACTAGCCCTAAAGCTGCTGCTGAATGCCCAGCTAAATTTTCATTCGGGAACCAAAGTTTTTGCCTTAAATCACGAGCAATGAGTAAAGGACGACGAAGGGACTCATCTTGATACCTTAAATCACTCGAGCGTAGCTGCAAGCTAATACCTGCACCTGTGCTAATGGTTGTTTTTAGTTGAGCATCTTGACTTACAAAGTCTTTAGGTATGTCAAGCGTGTAGGTTTGCCATGCTCTACTAGGTATATACTCTTCAAAAATAAGGTCTGCTTGGGTATCGGCACGCAATCTTAGTGCAGTTCCAATACCTTCACCTAAATCAAGCCATTGTCCGTCTTTAAATTCAAATAACCTAAAGTTACGTACATTCAGCGTTAAGCCATCTATATTACCTAAAATGACGCGTAATTCATTGTTATTTCCGGCAGCTTGCCATTCTGTTCTGAGTAACTGCCACTCTGAATCTAATGCCAAATCAAGCCTTGGACCGCCAATAACATTGAGATAAACGCCTGAACTTTCAGTTTGTTCAGATCGAA
>CAYGTA010000336.1:0-5544 GCA_964352605.1 uncultured bacterium
TTTTTCTTTAGCTGCACCTGAGTTATGTTTTTTTGACGATATGTTTTCGTTTTACACGCATGAGAATAAGCATCTTTTACTTTCAAGATAAGTGTTCCTGAGAGTATTTTGTAAGGCTGTTAGTTTGTATTCCTTCTTTAAAAGAGAACCTTTAGTAATTATAGTGCTACTTTAAACCTTTACCCTAAGCAGCTGCTTCAAATTGTATGACTTTTTGTTGAATTAACGTATCACATTCTTCTCTGAAACTCATTATGAGTTTGCTGCGTTGGGTATTACAATTGGTCTTTTGAAATGCATGCCTGTAGCTTTTAGCTAAGGCTTTTACTTGCGCTTCAAATTCATATCGATAAGCATTAGTCATACTTTGTGCTCTGCTTAGCATAGCTAATTCTAAATGGTTGACGGTTGCAACTGTCATGACTTTATTGTCGTTTAATAGTGTCATCGGAGAATCATCTTTAGTTAGCTAAGCTATTAAGCTTAGGTCTAAAAAGATGCTTAAATTCTTAAGGGTCAAAAATGGGTTCAACAGATGACCCTAAAAAGAACTGGATTTCCGTTTATTATAGAGACAAGGTTGCGAAGCTGCTGACAATAGACTTGTTAAATCTTGCTATGCTTTAAAGCCATTACTAAAAGGTCTTTGTCTCTATAGGAATTACATCATGCCGTCTCTAAGCCGTTCAATACGTAAAAACGAAGACCAAAAAAGGAATCACTTTTTTAACAGAGAGTTAAGTGAAATAGATTTTTTTTGGCGTGTACTTTACCAGGCGAGTGATCAACGCACACCCCTTTTAGAACGCGTTCGCTTTTTAGCCATAACTGCACGTAATCTTGATGAATTTATACAAAAACGAGTTGGTGGACTTAAGCGTCAAGAAGCTGCAGGTGTAACCAAATTATCCTTAGATGGTCGCAGTCACACAGAGCAGCTCGAGCTTTTAAGACAAGCCATTCTTGAGCTAGAAGTTATGTCACTTGAGCTGTGGGAGAAAAGTATAAGGCCTAGTCTTGCAAGTCGACTTCAGATTGAGATTAAAAGTATAAACGAACTTAATCATGAGGATTTGGGAACGCTTGAAGACTATTTTGTTAAGGCACTTTTTCCAATTCTTACGCCCTTAGCGGCAGATGCCGGCAGACCATTTCCTTTTATTTCTAACCTTTCTTTGTCTTTAGCTATTTCTGTTGAGTCAGATAGTCAAACGCCTGCTTTTGTGCGTATAAAAGTGCCTGAGGCTGCTGGACGCTGGTTAAAAATAAAAGAGCACTGCTATATTGCAATTGAGGATGTAATTGCTCATTTTGCTTACCTTTTATTTCCAGGTATGCATTTAAGGTCAGTCAGTACATTTAGAATCACGAGGAATGCTAATTTTGAACGCGATGAGGAAGAAGCTGAAGACCTCTTAAATGTCATTGAGGAAAGCTTGAGGGAGCGCCGCTTTGCAGATATTGTTCGGCTTGAACTTGCAAGCAACACCCCAGAACCAATTAAGACTTTTTTGCTTAAGAATTTAGCGGTTAAGCCTGAAGATGTCATTATGAAACCAGGGTGCTTGGCATTTAGAGATTTAAGTTTTTTTGCTAACTTAGCTTTCCCTAGTAAAAGATTTAGTCACTGGATTCCTGTAATTCCCAAACGCCTTAAGCGCAGTGAACAAAGTATGTTTGATATTTTGAGGCATAAAGATTTACTTGTGCATCATCCTTATGAGCGTTTTGATAGTTCGGTGGTACGGTTGTTGATGGAGGCTGCTTCTGACCCTAGGGTTTTAGCCATTAAGCAAACGCTTTACCGCACAGGTACAGAATCATCAACCGTTAATGCACTCATTAAAGCAGCTGAGCAGGGTAAGCAAGTTATGGTGGTTGTAGAAATTAAGGCTCGTTTTGATGAGGCAAATAATATAGAGTGGGGAAAAAAATTAGAGTCAGTGGGGGTACATGTTGTTTATGGCATTGTGGGCTTAAAAACTCACTCAAAGACGCTACTTATCATTAGAGAAGAGGAAGCAGGCATAAGAACTTATTGTCATGTGGGCACCGGTAATTATCATAGTGGCACCAGTATTTTATATACCGATTTTGGTCTAATGACGGCAGATCAGCGTATTGGTTTTGACCTCACTCTGCTTTTTCACCGCCTGTCAGGCTACGCACCAAAACAAAGCTATAAACATTTACTTGTTGCTCCTGAGCATATGAGAGCACAATTTTTAGAACTCATTAATCAAGAGATTCAACAGCAACTCACTTATAACTCGGGGCGTATTGTGGCTAAGATGAATGGGTTAGATGATGAGCTGATTATAACGAAACTCTATGAGGCTTCTCAGCAAGGAGTTAAGATTAACTTGATTGTGAGAGGAGTTTGCACCTTAAGGCCAGGCCTTAGGGGGCTTAGTGAAAACATAACGGTCAGAAGTTTGGTTGGGCGTTTTTTAGAGCATGAACGAGTTTTTTATTTTGCTAATAATGGTGCTGCTAAGGTTTATATAGGGAGTGCTGATTGGCGTTGGCGTAATTTGAGTGACCGTGTTGAGGTTGCTACGCCTATTTATGATATTCAAATAAAGGAGAGCCTAATTGATTATTTGGAGCAGTGCTTAAAAGATAATCGTTTGAGTTGGGAGCTTAGTGCTGATGGTAACTACACTCAAAATCAACCTAAAGAAATAAGCTTCAATTTGCATAATCAACTTATGAAGGGTGCAAAAAAATCATGACCAGTTTTGAATTGGTCATGATTTCTAAGAGGGAACTACGTTTCTTTTTACTCTAAGCTGCCAATTGAAAAGAATAGGGTTTCACCGTTACTGTCATCAATACCATCATTATCAGTAACAACATAAGCTGTACCCGTTGTATCTATAGCAAAGCCTTCAACTTTATCAACAGCATAGCCACCTGTAGCTACTAAGTTAGGTAGAAAGTCATGGACTTCTTCTTTAGCTACGAGAGTTAAGTCTTCACCTAATGGGCTTGCTTTTAGGTCTTCTAGGGCAACACGATAAAGTTTTTTAATGCTTGCAGATGCACCAATTTGATTGTCTCTTTCAACAATATAAACATAATCTCCATAAGCTGTAATTTCAGAAAGACCAACCCAGCCCGTTTCTGCTGCTTCAGTTGGGTATCGTACTGCGCCCCATTCAGCTGTCTCTAAATCATAAGAAACAAGCTTGACGGTATTTTCAGGGTCATCTTCCCAAGAGCGTTGTATTGCAATCCAGAGCGTATTGCCAATTTTTGTTATGCCTTCAGAACCGAAACGTGCCTCAACAGCTAACAGTTCTTTAGGAAAAGGAATTTGTTCTTCAATTTCACCTTCACTATTTACATGGTAAATCGCGTGAGGAATTAGCCTATCGCTACCCCCCTCAGAAGCCAAGTAAAACCCTCCCTCACCATCGGTAGTTATGCCCTCTAAGTCAAGCAACTGAGCCGGAGCACCATTGCGTGTAACTCGAGTTGCTTTAATAATTTTTGCGGGTGTTTGGTTTGCATCTATGGTGAAGATGGTGGGTTGCATTTCGTAAAAGCTATCATTTACAGCGTAAAGAATGCCTGCTTGTGTTTCATCTGCAACCATGCCTGATAAAGCACCAAATCCTATAGGGCGACCTTCAGCATCTAAGCTTGACATAATCATCGGGTAGCTTGATGCTGCTGCGCCGTACTCGTAAAGCGTTACGTGTGAGCGAACACCACCATCATCTATCAAATCAACTTCGTTAGAAACAGCAAACAAGTTACGCTCAGGAATAGCAATTGCGCCTTCTGGACCTAAGGCACTTGGCAGAAGTTGCACAAATTCAGGGTCTGCACCGGTATCTTTGTAAACACCTATAACGCTGCCACGCTCTGACAGTAAAAAGATAAATGTGTCATTGCCAAAGGTGCTAACTTCCATGCCTTCAGGTTCAACCCCTTTATTGCCTGAACGTGCTTCTGGATAGTGCCCTGCTAACGCAACTTCGTATTCAAAGGCTAAGCCAGATTCATAGAGCTCGGTACCATCTTTGCTAAAGATAGTGAAACCCCGTGAACCACCTTCATAATCGCCTTCATTTGCAATTACAAGACGATCATTATCTAACCATTGCACTGCGTCGGGCTCTCTGACAACCCCAGTCAAGACGCCATCAAAGGTCAGTGCGCCTTCCTCTTCGGTATCAACGTTAGTTAAATCAACAGCGCCTGCCGAGAAGTGACTTAAAACTAAGCCTTCACTATTAAGAATAACGATATGATTGTTTTCTTGTAGAGTGACTGCAATTTCATTGTTCGCATTTATATCCACAAATTCTGGTTCAGGATCGCTCGGGGCAACCTCTGCTAAGCCTGTCACATCCGCCACAATCATAGTGTCACAGTTTGGAACGCCGTTTGTTAGGCTAAAAATAGCGACAGCACCGGCGGGTAGCTGCGGAATAACACCATCATTTAAGTCTTCATCGCGTTCATTTTCAATGGCAATTACCAGTAAAGAACCATCAGGTGAAACAGCAGTAGAGTCGGGTTGACCACCAAGATCACAGGTCATCTCTATCGTTTTAGAAGCAATGTCAATCACATTTAGTGCACCTGAGGGTGCTGTGTAAGATTCACTGGTATTAACTGCAACGAGTGCTTTGGTACCTGAAACAGAAACAGCTGTGGGTTCAGCCTCTAGCATAACTACACCAACAGCTTGCGGGTTGCTTGCATCACTAATATCAATCATACCAATAGCACCCAAAGGACTATCACTATAAATAAGCGTCATGCCATCTTCTGAAACGGCAATAATTTCTGAAGAAGTCTCAGTTGCCTGATCCATATCGGCAGGTAAATTGGTATTCACAGGAAACGAAGCTATTCGCGTAAAAAACGAAGCCTCTTGTGCCTGAGCAACAGCTAAGCACACAAAAAGAAAGACAAATCTTTTTAACATAAACATCCTTTCAATAAACCTTGCTGCAAAAGCCACCAGTTTATCTAAAGAATCATTACGCTCGAGTGTCAGCTAAATGTCATCGTGTTTGGTTGATTAGTTTTTTTACAGCATTGAGTAGTTCTGCAAATACAAAAGGCTTACTTAGGAATAGGCTAGCGCCTGCTTTTAATGCTGTTTGCTTGTCTATGGCGCTTGCTTTTGCTGTTAGCATTATGACGGGAATGTTTTTCGTGTAGGTTAGTAAGTCTGTACCTTCGCCATCTGGTAAAAGCCAATCAAGAATGATAATGTCAGCATATAAAGTTAAGTGTTTAGCCGTTGCTAAGGTATCAACAGCTATAAGTGAAAAGCCCGCTCGTTGAAGCTGATAAGTTAAAATATCAGCTATTCCCTCATGATCTTCAACCAATAATATTGTGGGCACAGTCCAGTCTAAGGTTACTTTGTAATGTAAAGTTCAGCTACACTGATTTTTGAGTTTTGCTTTAAAAAAGAACCTACAAAATCAAGCTTTAGATACACATTTAAGTCTCGAAGAAGACCTACTTAATGGTGTGGCAGTACATTGCTGGGTAAATAATGAAGTTGAGCTTAGT
>CAYGTA010000337.1:0-5524 GCA_964352605.1 uncultured bacterium
ATAAAACGCATTGCTCATCATTTGCTAGTCGGTAGAAAGTTGAAACCTTCCACTTTTTAGGTTCTATTTAGCCTGCTTTTGCCTTACGTCTTTTGCTATGCAGTACAGTCTCAGTGTAGCCGTTCGCCTCAATTCTACCTTTAAAAATTAGGTCTTTAGCAGCCTGAAAACTAAGACTTTCATGGGTATTTGGAGTCATAGCAAGATAGTTAGGATCATGCTTATTTTGCTCATCAACCACAACAGCCATTTTTTCTAACGTCGCTACTACTTGCGCCTCAGTGGTAACACCATGATGCAACCAGTTCGCAATATGCTGACTAGAAATACGCAAAGTAGCACGGTCCTCCATAAGACCCACGTCATTAATATCAGGTACTTTAGAACAACCAATACCCTGACCCACCCAACGAGAAACATAACCCAAAGTACCCTGAATATTGTTATCCAACTCCTGCTGAACTTCCTCAGAGCTTAACGCACGACTTAGCAACGCAGGCGTAAGCAAATCATCAAGACTAGCACGCTCACGAAGCTCGAGTTCTTCTTGGCGGTTGGCTACATTTACTTTGTGGTAATGCATAGCATGTAAAGTCGCTGCGGTAGGTGAAGGTACCCAAGCGGTACTTGCGCCTGATAAGGGGTGCCCTATTTTTGCGTCTAGCATTTCTTTCATAGCGTCAGGTTTCGCCCACATGCCTTTACCAATCTGGGCTTTGCCTCGCATGCCTGTTTCTAAGGCAATATCAACATTCCAATCTTCATAAGCAGTTATCCACGCTGCATTTTTTATTTCACCTTTGGGCGCTACAGGGCCTGCTTCCATGACAGTATGAATGTCATCACCTGTTCTATCTAAAAAGCCTGTGTTGGTAAAAACAATGCGATTTTTGGCTGCACGTATGCATTCTTTTAGATTTAGAGTAGTACGTCGCTCTTCATCCATAATGCCTATTTTTAAGGTATTTTCAGCTAAGCTTAAAGCCTTCTCAACCTGCTCAAAAAGCTTTACAGTGAAAGCAACTTCTTTAGGGCCATGCTGTTTGGGCTTCACTATATAAATGCTGCCTGTTCGACTGTTGCTAAGCAGGTTTTTCTTCTCAACATCTTTTTTAGATATAAGTGCAGTCATCACGGTATCTAAAAAACCTTCAGGGATTTCTTCATCATTGTAAAGAACAGCGTCTGTATACATGTGAATGCCGACATTACGCGCAAATAACAAGCTACGTCCTGCTAAGCTTAGTTCACTACCATCCTTAGCGGTAAAGCTCTTATCAGGATTTAAGCGTCGCGTCATCAGCTTGCCGTTCTTCTCAAAACTTTCCTCTAAATCACCCGTTATTAAGCCTAACCAGTTCTTGTAAACCAAGACCTTATCTTCTGCATCTACCACAGCAACAGAATCTTCAAAATCTTGAATGGTGGTAATAGCAGCCTCTAAAACAATATCTTTAATATGCGCAGGGTCGCTTTCACCAATTTGATGGTTTGCATCTATCTGAATCTCAATATGCAGACCATTATTTTTAAGCAAAATGCTGCTTGGCTTGCTTGCATCACCAGCGTAACCCACAAACTGACTAGCATCCTTTAAACTGGTTTTTGTACCCTTAACGTCTACGCTAAGCTCACCATTTACAACTTCAAAACCAGTGACATCTGCAAACTTAGCATCTTTAAGAGGTACAGTTTCATCTAAAAAAGCCTTAGCAAAAGCAACCACCTTGGCACCCCGAACAGGATTATAAGCAGCACCTGCCTCTGCGCCCCCTTCACTATCAATAACATCAGTGCCATAAAGCGCATCATAAAGACTACCCCAACGCGCATTCGCAGCATTAAGCGCAAAACGAGCATTCTGCACAGGTACAACCAACTGCGGGCCAGAAACAACCGTAATCTCAGAGTCAACCTGAGTAACGTCAATTTTAAAGTCATCCCCCTCAGTTAAAAGATAGCCAATATCAAGCAAGAATTGCTTTTGAGCAGCCACATTAAGCTGACCCTTAGGTTGCGACTTAAACCAAGCATCCAACTTTTCTTGAAAAGTGTCACGCTCAGCAAGCAAAGCCTTATTTTGCGGCCCAAACTCAGCAACAATCGCTTCAAAAGACTGCCAAAACGCATCACTAGAAAGACCAGCCTCATCTGCAATGCTTTTAACAAGCTCAAAAAGAGCCGAATCAACCTTTAAACCATGCACCTCAACCATAAAAACTCCTTCAGGAACCCCACTAAGATAAGCTAAGACTATGCTACCCAAGCCCATCTAAGCAAGTAAATAGCTTTGTGTGCTATTGAAACACGTTTGCAACGCATCGGTGGTTTTGTATCCAAAAATATGCTCACCCAACATCAAAAGTTGAAATTAAGATGCCTTTGAACCCTACCCTTCAGCCTGAAAAAAAGAGCAAATGTTACACATTTATCTCACTATCCACAAATAAATAACAATTGAAGCTCGGTTGGGTAAGAGTTCTGTGACAGTAAAAGAAGTACTATAAAAACAATCCAAGCATTCTTAGGATTAACCGCATTTACAAACTCGCTTTCTAAAAGGCCATTAGAAAAGGCGTGTATGTAAATTTACGTTTCCTATGTCTGCCAAGGATGCATAAACGGGCTAAAAGCCCAAAAGACAGGGCGAACTGTTGTTGTGAGATGCAGCAGTCAAAACTACAGTAAAACCATTACTGTATGCGAATTCAATTTGATATGGAGTCTAATGAAAAAAATACTAACCCTACTGCTAGTACTCGCGTGTGGTTGCGCACTAGCCCAAAACGCTCGAGTTAATGCAATGGGTGGCGTCATGCTACCTGACCGCAGCTCAGCTACCTTAAATCCTGCCTATACAGCCGCTGGAACTACTGGCCCTTATTTTGAACTACCGTTACCCTTAGGGGCACTCAACGCACTTCAAGATTCCTTTAACCCGAGTAGCAGCAGCTTTGATGTACTACCTATTTTTGATCAATTACAAACCCTAGATACCTACATTCTAAATTTACCTTCAAGCCCCACTGCAGTTAGTCTTGACGTAAAAAGAGACGAGCAAGGACAAACCGTATTTGCTGTTGGTACAGAAGGCGGCTCAGAGCTTATCTTTGGCTTATCAGACTTAAGCTACGGCGTTGACTTCGCTTTACCCATCATCATTCCAGCAGGACCTGTAAGTGTAGGCTTAAGACCCTACGCATTCATAAATACCGTTGTTTCACCTGACGCTAACTTACAAAAAGTCTTCGCAAACGGTACAAACGAAGGCGGCTTAAGTGCCACCCTAAACGGTGAAGCAGGCGTAAGCCTAGATGTCTTCTACGCAGCTCAAGTACCCAGCCAACTCTTTGGAGAAAACGACTTTAACGGAAATATATACTTCGGTGTACGCGGCGCACCCTTCATAGGGCTAGCCAGACTAGACGGAACCGGCGTAGGCCAAGTACAAGCCAACCTAAACGGTGCAAGCACCGACCTAAACCTAAGCTACCAAGGCGAAGGCTTCCTATCTAGCGTAGCCACAGGCCAACTAGGCTACGGCCTTGTAACAGACTTCGGCATAGCCACAGACATACCCGTAGACAACGCAACAGCCAGCTTCGGCCTCGGCGTAACCAACCTAGGTGTAGCCTTCTGGTCAGGTGACGAATACAACCTAACAGGCGACCAAGACAACCTAGTAGACGTATCAGCAGCAACCGCAACAAGCCGCACCTACTTCTCACCAAACTTCGGAGTACACGTAAACGGCGCTTACCAAACCCCGCTAGCCCCCACCATAGATATGCTCATAGCAGCCGACGCAGGCTACGCACTAGGTAGCTTTCAAACCCACCTAGGTGCAGAAACCACCTTCAGCATAGCTGACAACTTCGGCGTAGCAGCCAGAGCAGGCTTCGGTTTTGAGAACGGCCTAAACTTCGCACTCGGCACCGGCCTAAACATGCCCGGCGTATCTTGGGACATAGCCCTAACCTCACACATAGCAGCCTTCACAAACCACCGCTCATTTGGCCTAACCACATCACTCGGTTTCTAGGAGCAAGCATGAAAAAACTACCCTTACTAACACTACTAATCACCGCACTCTTGCTAAGCGCCTGCGGAGAACAAACCATAGCCGCAGTAAACGTAGACGCCATGACGCTACTACCCGCAGATGACCTAAAAGGCGACGCACCCATAGAAGGCGGCTACAACCTAAAAATACCCGACGATAACGGCCTAGACAGCAAAGACCTAGGTGTAGGACAAGAAATCTACGACAACCTACAAGCCTTCAAGTTAGAGCTAACCAGCCGCTTAACCCTAAGCGAAGATGCTGAACCTCTAGACGGCACCATAGCCATATACATACACAACCAAAGCCCAGTCTTTGAAGCTACTAACCCAATAGAATTTAATTTTAGCTTAGTACCCGGCGAATCAAGAGACGCCACCCTAAACGTAGACATTGGTGAAGACAGCGACCCTGCACTTTTCAAGCTACTCAAATCAGGTGACTTTAAATTTGGCGTTTTATTCACCACAACAGGTGACGACACAAACAAAGGCACCATGACCTCAGAACTCATAGGCCTAAACCTAAGCCTAAAAACAGACTTAAGTAACTTCACAAGCTTCTAAGGAGAAAAAAATGAATAAAAAACTAATCCTAATAACCCTAGCTATAACAACAGCCCTAGTTTTAAGCGCATGCAGCGTCTTAGAATCCCTCATACCAGACCAAGAAGTCGAAGGCTTCATGGGTGTAGAAGAAGAACTCGTTTTACCAGCAGAAACCATTCAAGCAGAAGAACCAGTAGTACCCGCAGCCTTTGCTAAGAACCTACCCTCATTCCTAAAGACACAACAAACACCCGCAGGATTTATCCCTTTTGGCTTCTACAGAGGTGCAGATGACTTAACAGAAGCCCTACCTGTAACACCCAAAAAAATAACCCAAGCCGTATCTTTTACAAACCTAGTCTTCACAGGCGGCACAGAAACAACAGAATTTCCTGAAACCGTTGCCTTAGAACTCGCCTTTCTAAACGTTTGGCTATGGGACGGCTACGTAGCACCCAACCAAGACGGCTGGATTGAAAGCTGGACAAATCTTGAAGAAGTAACAGCAAGCTTTGCAGCAGCAGGCGAACTAGCAACAGACACAACTGTACTAAGCGCTATGCTTCAGTTCGAAAAAGACGCTAGCAACTGCACAGGAACATCTTGCAATTACAAGC
Organism: uncultured bacterium; assembly: GCA_964352605.1. Lineage (GTDB taxonomy): Bacteria > Deinococcota > Deinococci > Deinococcales > Trueperaceae > JAHEBB01. The sequence goes on from CAYGTA010000337.1 coordinate 5,229, forward strand.
TAAACCAAGCATCCAGTGAATCTGTAGCACTGCTACTCGGCAGCGAAAAAGTACAAACAGCCGAAAAAATACTAAGTGCAGATGCAGGAGATAGCGACAAAAACTCAGTAGCCGTCTTTGGCTTCTTCAAAGTCAACACAGAACTACCAAGTGGCTTATCTGCCAGCGTTTCAGTAGATGCACCCGCAGCCATAGTTAGCTTCAGAGAGTAAGGCAAAACGCTAAAAAAAACCCCGTAAACCACAGCTCGAGTACGCTCGAGCTGTAAAGAAAAGAAGGATGCTTTCATGAAGAAA
>CAYGTA010000338.1:0-5488 GCA_964352605.1 uncultured bacterium
ACGTAATCAACTCTGTAAGAGTTTATGAAGTACCTTTTCGGACTTGGTATAAGCAGTTTAGTATTAGCTGTTTAGCTTTCTTCAAGACTCAGAACTGATGCTTCTGAAAAATGAATAAACGGAAAACACTCAGGGATATGTGAATCCCAAACACCATGAGAACTCCATGCCCAACCGCCAGAGTCTTTGGCGGGGGCAGCTTCTTTATATTGGTTAAAACGTGAGAAGTCCATACGCCATGTATCGCCTTCTTGGGGGGGTAAAGAACGACCATCTGCTAAGTGTTTCAGGCCTTGCCAAGGTAAGGCAAGTTCAACGGTCCAACCTCTATCACGGTCACTATTATCGTTAAGTGTGCCATCAATTTGTACGGCTGTTTTTAGCTCAGGGTAATCCCAGTTCCAAAAGCCAATGCGTTTACCTCGTGGGTGTTTAAAGCCCACACCATCAAAAGCTTCAACCCCTTTATTATTGCGATTAAACTCAGCTAAGCTGTTATACCCTTTTGCCTCATAGGCATCTTCCCACAGAAAAAAGACTTCATAAATCGTATTAAAAGCATTAATCTCAAATTCGTAGTAACCATCTTGACCTGCAATAAACAGCTCTACATCGTTATCTTCATAAATCAAAGAATCCCGCTCTGTAAATTTGGCTTGAACAAAAGGCTCTTCAATCCAGTAAGCCACATAAAGATAGTCGTCATCCCACAAAACAGCAGCCCTGGTGTCATGAATGGGTTTTGTATCGTGAATGAGATCAGCAAAACGTGGTGAGCGTGGTGCTTTTAGCCAAGCTTCTTTAGTTAAGTGACCGTCAATCACTAAAGGTGAATCAACACGGTAAGCTGTGTAGTGAGCGATTTTCTCTTGCGGGTAAGGAAATAGCCAGTCTTTATTCATAGCCTATAGTTTACAGAAAAGTGACCTCAAGGCTAATAAGCTTACGTTTATGCAAATGATTCTTGTCTCACTTCGGTGCTGTTTGCTTAGTCTTTGTAGGTGGCTGATGCAACCAAAATCAGCCTAAAAATGCAGTGAACACTCACGCTTTTAAAGAAAGAAGGTATTCTTATAGCTATCGAGGTATATGCATGAGCACACTACGTGTTGAAACTTTAAAGATAATGGCTGCCGAATTAGGCACTGAAAACCCACTACCCCCCTTCATGAGTGAACGTGAACTGCATGACATTGACTATGCCGAGGGCATTCCTGAAGACATGCTCGAAAATATCAATTATGGTCACCTACCCAACATTTTGCCTTACACCCTGCAAGACGGATACTCGAGGGTTCGTAAAGCGCGTGAATTAAGGGTTGCTGTTTTAGAAAATAAGATTTTAAAGGCTACCTTTTTGCTTGATTACGGTGGGCGTTTATGGTCACTTTTTCATAAGCCAAGTGCTAAAGATTTACTAAGCGTTAATCCTGTTTTTCAGCCTGCCAATTTAGCACTGCGTAATGCATGGTTTAGTGGTGGGGTTGAGTGGAATATTGGCACGATTGGTCACACCCCTTTTACTTGTGCACCCATGTTTGCTGCACAAATTGAAGGGCCTAACGGCATGCCCATTTTGAGGCTTTATGAGTGGGAGCGCATCCGGCAGATTCCTTATCAGTTAGATTTTTATTTACCTGATGACTCTGAATTTTTATTTATGCATGCTCGCATCACAAACCCGCATAAGCATGAAACCCCGCTTTACTGGTGGTCAAATATTGCTGTTCCAGAATCCGAAGATACTAGGGTTGTGGTCCCTGCCAACAAAACGTATCGCTTTGCTTATCATAAAGAGTTAAACATCTTAGATGTACCTGAGTTTGATGGTGAAGATAGAAGCTACAGCACGGTCAGCAAACGCGCTGTTGATTACTTCTTTCACTTAGAAGACACAACACGACCTTGGATAACTGCGCTTAATAAAGAAGGTAAAGGCTTAGTGCAGTGCTCAACAGAAGTACTCAAAGGGCGTAAACTTTTCTTGTGGGGCACAGGTCAAGGGGGTAAACGCTGGCAAGACTTTTTGAGTGAAGCTGGGCATCCTTATTTAGAAATACAGGCTGGCTTAGCCCGCACCCAGTTAGAGCACTTAAAAATGCCTGCGAGTAGCACCTGGGATTGGTTAGAAGCGTATGGCATGATGCAAGCAGACCCTAAAGCGATTCATGGTAAAAACTGGTCAAAAGCCCAAAAAGAAGTAGAGAAAAAACTAAACGTTTCGTTATCTAAAACTATGCTTAACGAAGAGCTAGAGAATGCCCGCATGTGGCAAGATCAAGAACCCAAGCGTATGCTGAACATGGGTTCTGGTTGGGGTTACTTAGAGCAGGAGCGACGGGTTACAGCAGGTGAAGAGCCGTTTGCTTCTGAAGCGCTTCCTTTTCCGCAGGCATCGCGTGAAAAGCAGCAGGACCCGTGGTTGCAACTACTAAGAGCAGGCAGCTTTCCTAAAAGTGGCTTTCATGAAAAACACCCTTCATTTATGGTGCAAGAAGAATGGCAAGTCTTGCTAGAAAATGCCCTTTTAAAAGATGACAATAACTGGGCAGCACAACTTCAGCTGGGTGTCATGCATGCTTATAGAGGCAATCATGACCAAGCCAAAGAAGCTTGGCTGTACTCTTTAGAGCAAAAAGAAAGCGCATGGGCACACCGTAACCTTGCAGTACTAGAAGAACAAGCAGGTAACTTAGATGACGCTGTAAGCCATTTAAAAAAAGCACATGAGCTTAAACCTAAACTCATTCCTTTAGCCATAGAGCTAGGCACAACCCTTATTAAAGCTCAGCAAACCCACGCATGGCTCGAGCTTTGCGAAACGCTTGATGACAAACTGAAGCAGCATGGTCGTATCAGGTTTTTAGAAGCGCAAGCTGCTTTGGCTGAAAAGCAGCTTGATCATGTGCAACGCTTTTTTGATGATGAGGTCGAAATTGCTGATTTACGTGAAGGGGCTACACAATTAACAGAGTTATGGTACAGCTATCATGCTGAACGCATCGCTCAAACTGAAAACATAGCTGTAAATGATGAGCTTTTGAAACGTGTTGAAAAAGAACAGCCTATTCCAAAGCAGTTTGATTTTAGAATGCTCGAGTCTTAGTTTTTAAAGGAGTTTTAGCGTGCATCATCAGTTTAAACCCAGCAGGTATTTCTCAAGCATTGGTTCACATGAAGCTGTTCTCAAAATAGCAAGTGGTGATAGTGTTTCAACGACTACGGTTGACGCTGCAGGCTGTGATGAGACCGCTACACAAATCTGTGAGCGTGGTAACCCCATGACAGGCCCTTTTTATGTCGAAGGTGCAGATATTGGTGATACGCTAGCTATACATTTGGATAAGCTTTTACCCAATCGTAGCCTTGCTTGGAGTAGCAAAATGCTGGCACCTAATGTGGTTGACCCTCACTATGTTCCGCAGCTTCCTTGGCCTGAACAAGGAAGCCTAAACCGAGCTGAGTGGCAGCTTGATACAGCAAAAAATACTGCGACCGTTGTTAAACCCGAATCGCTTAAAGATTCACTCACATTGACACTCGAGCCTATGCTGGGTTGTTTTGGCGTTGCGCCTTCGCGGGGTCAGGCTATTTCAACAGCAACGTCTGGGGCGCATGGTGGCAATATGGATTACCGTGGCTTTAAAGAGAATACTACCGTGTATTTTCCTGTCTTTACAGAGGGTGCCTTGTTTTTCTTAGGGGATGGTCACGCTTTGCAGGGCGATGGTGAAATTGCGGGTACCGGACTAGAAATATCGCTAGATGTTAGCTTTAGTGTCGAACTCATTAAAAACAAAGAAATCTTTTGGCCTCGAGGCGAAAATGATGACTATATATTTACAGTTGGTAATTGTAGACCTTTAGATCAGGCTATGCAGCATGCCACTACTGAAATGCTTCGATGGCTCACTACAGACTTTAACTTTGACGCTCAAACTGCCAATCTACTCATGGGGCAAGCCGTACGTTATGAATTAGGCAATATGTTTAACCCTGCTTACACCTTTATTTGTAAAATGCCTAAATCACTTCTAAAATAAATTAAGAAGCATAAACAAGACCTGCACCTGCAGCAGCTTTACAGACAAACACGTCACACTCGAGCTTTGCTTCTTGGTGGTAGTGGTCCTTTACATTTTTACTTACGGCTGCTACGGCATCTTCTTTTACCAGTGCCACAACGCAGCCTCCCCAGCCTGCCCCTGTGAGTCTTGCACCTAAAACGCCTTCTTGGGCATTTAGGTAAGTCACCAAAATTTCTATCTCTGAGCAGCTTATATCGTAGTCATCGCGCGCGCTTTTGTGGGCTTCTTTTAGCTGTTGCCCTAGGGCTAACATGTTGTTTGCCTGCATGGCATCTATAGCTTTAAGTACACGCTCATTTTCAGTGTGTACATGCCGGCATTTCGCTTTAACTTCTAACTCAACCTCTGAAGTTATCGTCGGGATATCACTTAAATCTATGCCTTGCTTAGCTAAAGCTTCAACTGATATTGTTTCGGGTAGTAAGGTTTCTAAGTCTTGCCATGTTTCGTTTTGAACATCTCTTAAATGCGTTATGTTCGGGTAGCTTTTCTTCAATATGCCTACAGCAGCACGGCAAGCAGCTACTCTGTAGTTGTACCCTCCACCAACATTTTGGTGTTTAACCCCACTGTTGATAACAAGAATCTTATAGCCTACCGGTAACGCAATAGCTTTCGTTTGGTAGCTATTGTCCGCTGAGGGTCGACAATCTAAAAAAAGTGCATGGCCTTGCTGACCTTGCAAAGAAATATATTGATCCATAATGCCACCACGGGTACCCACATACCACTCAGCATCTGAAGCCAAACTTACCAATTCTGTAATGCCAAACTGCAAGTCATTAAGGTAACTCAAAGCAACCAAAACAGCAACGGTTAAAGAAGAGGATGAGCTAAGCCCTGCACTGCGCGGCACACCGTAAGGCGGCGCAGCAGAAACCAAAGCATCAAAGCCTCTAAGTTTAATCTTAGTTTTTAGCTGTACTACTTGGGCAACCCCTCGAGCGTAGTTAGTCCAGTTATTTTCTTGATCTTTAGCAATATGTTCAGCTATTTCAAAACAAGCAGGCGGGTAACTTGCTTCACTATTACTCAAGCAAATGGTGTTGTCTTGTCTAGGTCTTACAATAATTAGGGTATCTTTATCTAAAGCAACAGGCATAACAAAACCATGGTTATAGTCAGTGTGCTCACCTATTAAGTTCACGCGACCGGGGGCACAAAAACACAGAGCTTCACCTGCGCCAAATAATGCTTCAAATTGTTCCAAAGCAACTTGATAACGCTTCTCTTGACCATGCTCAAGACCATAATGTTTGTTTAATGCTTCATTCAGACTTTTCATAACAACGACTCCACGCTATAAACTAAAGTCTAACAGCTTTAGCTTATAAAGACCGCAATGGCAAGCGCATAGATATCAAAAAGCTTAGTCATCTCAATTTGTATAACGCAACTAA
>CAYGTA010000339.1:0-5486 GCA_964352605.1 uncultured bacterium
CGGAACTCCAAGATCGCGTTTACTTTATTAATAAAGTAAACGGAAATAGTATGAGTAGAGAGAATAGGCACAAGGGAAACCAAAAATAGCGCGAATGATTCAATCATTAGCGCTATTTTAGTTCTAAGGGTTTAGTGTGTTTCTGCGTCAGCGTCGTATGAAATATCTGTTAAGAATTTACCTAGTAACGAAAAAGCTACAGCCACAGCTGCCAAGCCTGAAAAGACCAAACCGCTGTAAAGGGCAATATCTAAAAATGTTTTCATGCTATTACCTCCAGTATAAACTCAGTCTATCGTAGCTTTTCAGTAAACCAAAATGGCATATGTCCCATTTGTTTAAGCTCAATGAAGCAATACTCGAGCTTATCTTTACAAAGAGGCGAGCAAATCTGTTTGCGTAAATAAGTCAACACCCACAGATGCTAAAATTGCAGCGCCATCTATAACACAAGCATCACCTTGAGAACTTTTTGCCGCTACTGCAAATTCAGGTGTGTGCGGCTGAGCACTATCATCAATCGCTAAAAAGCCATGCAAAGAAGGAATCACTTGCGACACGTTACCCATATCAGTAGACCCTGTACCACCACCAGACTCGAGTTCTGTGAGTTTACGGCCTAGGCGTTTTGTGTGGTGTGCAAAGCGCTCTACGAGATTAGGGTTAGAAATCATATCGTCATAAGGTTTAGCAATTTCTTTTATGGTTACACTGCAACCTGTCATGAGAGCTGCGCCTTCAAAGACGTTTTTCATGCGAGGAATAACGCTATCTTGTAAGTAGCTTTTGGTAGCAGAACGAATGTAGATTTTGAGTGCAGCATTGTGCGGAATAATGTTGGGCGCGTCGCCACCCTCAGTGATAATGGCGTGCATACGCACGTCAGAACTGAGTTGCTGCCTGAGTGCATCCATACCATTAAAGGCCAAACGTACAGCGTCAAGCGCGTTCACACCCAAATGCGGCGCAGCTGCTGCGTGCGCGGGCGTGCCCTTATAACGAACCTCCCAAGCCACTCGAGCTAAGGCAGGTGCTGAAGCTATATTTTGATTTAGAGGGTGAATCATCATGGCCGCGTCAACCCCTTCAAAGGCACCCTCCTCTAGCAAAATGACTTTACCTCCGCCTCCCTCTTCACCGGGTGTGCCAATAACTTGTAAAGACCCACCAAGTTCATCCATAAGGGGTTTTAAGGCCAGACCCGCACCCAGCCCCATGGTCGCAATGACATTATGACCACAAGCATGACCTAAGCCTTCGAGTGCATCGTACTCACTTAAAAAAGCAATGGTTGGGCCAGCTTTTTGGCTTTTCACTTCAGCTTTAAAAGCTGTAGCCAAAGAGCCAACGCCACGCTCAACCTTAAAGCCATTTTGCTCGAGTGCATCACTAAGCCACGCGCATGCTTGATGCTCCTCAAAACGAATTTCAGGATGCGCATGAATCTTGTGGCTGAGTTCCAAAAGTAAAGGTTTTTGACGCTCGAGTTCTGTTTGAATGCGGGCATATAAATCCATGGCTACTCCTTAGCTGTGCTTGCGTTAGTCAAAACGTAAGTGTTTTTTAATTAACGCTACTAGGCTGAACTTTACCATGAGCTTTGCCGCTAAGAATTTCTCTTGTTTAGCAGCTGTTTAACAAAACCGAGTACCTCATTTAGCGTCTTTGTTTCAGTGACCCCATGCGTTTTGACAATATGTGGTTCAATGAGCTCTGATACTATTTGATTTAAGGCGCTGCCTTAACATTCAAGCTTACAGCTCGAAGAGCTAAATCATGGAAACGCTAGTTAACCTAACGCCTAGCTTTCTTTTAGCAAAATTTCTTGTTTTGCTAACTGATAGTAAAAATTGTCATCAATGAGCTTAACCCTGAGTGTGTCATTGAGAATCAGTTCATCAAGCAGGTACTCAGTTTCAACACGATCTAAACCTGTTAAATCCATGATCTCTTGACTACTAAACGGCTGCTGAGAGTTAGCAACGCTCAAAATAATTTTTTTACTGAGTTCTTTTTCTTCAAACACAGATTTTCTTTTAGTTTCATTTAACTTTGCTAAGGCTTCCTCATGAATGCTTTCTAAACTTTCACCCCTGCTAACTTTAAAGCTTTTAATAAACCAAAAAACTAAAGCACTATTCACAACTGTCATGAGTACAGAAAAAAGATAACGACCTGTTGCAACACTACCTGTTTGAAGTAATTTAAGGCTAAACACAAGCGAAAAATTAAAAAAGATGATGGCTAAGCTAGCGCTTAAACCTATGGCAACTGCAAGTATTGTTATAAAACTTTCGTTACGATTCATCTACAATCCTTATATGGCCTTCTTAAAACGCTTTTATCTGTTTAAGATAATCATAGTTTTGCTGTCTGCTGTTTTTTTTGCAAGAACTTTTTTCATGGGTCAAGACATCATGAATTCATTCTTGCATGGCTTTATACTCATCATTCATGAAGCAGGACACTTCTTAACACCCTTCGGTGAATTCTTCACGATTCTTGGTGGCACCCTCTGGCAACTCTTTATACCCATGGTTATAGCTGTTTACTTTGCCCTAAGCAGGCAAAGCTTTTCAGCTGCGCTGGTCCTTTTCTTAGTTGGGTTTAGCTTTGTTGATGCCTCTGTTTATGTAGCAGATGCCAGAGCAAGAGCCTTGCCTCTCATAACCATGGACAAGTCAACCCATGACTGGTGGAATTTACTACGCATGACAGGTCTTTTAGAGTACGACAAAGTACTTGCTGGTCTATTTTATTTGCAAGGCTGGCTATTCTTTTTCTTAGCTTGTTTCTTTGGTATTAAAAATGCCCAAAAAGTTAAGCCACAAACAAAGTATCAACCGTCTGCGCGAAACTAGCATCATCAAACTGCCTATAAGCATTCAAAAAAGTTTGTAACTTATAGTGCTCAAGCATGCCCTTTAAAAGCGTTTCAGAATCATAAGGATTACGTTTTTGCCCCTTGAGCACCCGACCATTTTTGAGAAGCTCGAGTTCTTCTAGTATTTGCATAATGAGCTTGCTTTTTTGTTCTCTAAAGCTTAGAGTTTGACCGCGGCTAATTAGTACAAAGCTTTTTCTAACATCGCTTAGTTTTGGGTAGAGGCTTAACTGTTTTTCTAAGCTCTGTTGTGCTTGGGTGTTTAAGTCAAAGTAGCACTCTTTGCTTTGTTTCAGTAGGGTTTCTAAAGGACTACTGGCATAAAGTAAATCTTCATCTAATGGAAGTTCTTCAATATGAAGGCAGTCAAGTTCGCTGGTTTGCTTTGCTTCTGACATGCGGGTTGCTGCTTTTGTGGGTGTGCCTCTAAAAAAGATAATGTCGCGCTGACCGGGGTTTGTACTTAAGGGCTTAGCTGCACATAAATCTTCAGCTATAAACTCTAGGTTAGTTTGACCATTCCAGCTATTTTCTCTTAAACTAACAACAGCACTTACCTGCTCACCTGTCTGAAATTTATCTGCCCAGTCACCTTTACGCCAAGCTACCCCTTTAATACCTGAAATACGCAGTTGCAAGGTAGTCTTAGTTTGACCAACCGCTCTCGCCATATCTAGCTGATCAGTCAAAACAAACATAGGGCTAGGGTGGCCTTCACCAAAAGGCTCTAAAGACTCAATAGCCTTAAACAAATCAGTATCAACTTGAGAGGCATTAAGAGCAGCATCTGCCAAAATACTACGCTCAGGCACAGGATGCTGCTCAACAAACGCATAAATAGCTTGTTTAAATGCAGCTATCTTATCTTCAGCAATACTAAAACCCGCAGCCTGACTATGCCCGCCAAAGCGTTTCAAATGCTCAGACGCAAAGGTTAAAGCTTTAACCGCAGAAATACCCGGTGTGGAACGCACTGACCCCTTACCTTTAGCAATAATAAAGACCGGCTTGTAGAACTGCTCGAGTATATGGCTTGCGACTATGCCCATGACACCAGGGTGCCAGTTTGGGTCGTCAATTACTAAGGCGGGTGCGTTGGGGTCGCACTTTAAGAGGGCTTCTTGAAACATGCCATCTTGTATGCTGCGGCGCTCTTGATTACGAGTATCTAAATAAACGGCTAATTCTTTAGCGCGGCGTTCGCTGCCCGTCATCAGTAACTCTAAGCCCATGTCAGCTTCACCTAGTCGCCCAGCTGCGTTGAGCCTTGGTGCAATAATAAAAGCAACATCTCGCGCGGTGGGTGCTTGTGAAAGTTTAGCTTGCTGCACCATGGCTCTTAAACCAGGCCATTTTGAATCAGCAAGTCTTGCTAAACCTTCACTTATAAGGGCACGGTTTTCACCCATTAAAGGTGCTACATCGGCAATGGTGCCTATGCTTGCAATATCAGCGTAGTCTGTAGGTTCTTCTAAACCCAGTTGATTGTGTATCTCCCAGAGTAAATGATAGGCCACGCCTGCACCTGTTAATTCTGGTAGGCCTTGCTTAGCTAAAGGAGAAAGTTTCGGGTGAACAATCAAACAATCGGGTTTTTCACTGCCAGGTTGATGATGGTCACTCACAATCACCTCAACGCCAGCTGCCTGCAAGGCTCTTATTTCAGCTAAATTTGTTATGCCACAGTCAACCGTAATGAAAAAATCAGCCTTTTCGCTATGTTCAGCTACGCGGTCAGGATGAATACCGTAACCATCAGTTAAGCGATCAGGAATAAACGGATGTATATTGCCACCTAGTGCACGTAACCCTAAAGTCAAAACAGCAGTACCGGTAATGCCATCTGCATCATAATCACCATGAATGACGATACGTTTTTTGTTTTTTATAGCGTTTACTAAGCGAGCTGCTGCGGTACTAAGATCAGGAATTTGGGTGAGCTTTAAAGGAGGGCTTAAATGCTTAGCAGCTTCAGTACCCAAACCTCTAGACCACAAAATACTTGCCAGTAGCGGTGGAATTTTTAGATCTTGGCAAAGCTTTCTAAGCTGCTCAGGTTTGGCAGCAGCACGAAGTAGCCAGCGAGTACTGGCTGCCGAAGTTTGTGTTTCTGCTTTAACCAAACTGAGCGCCACAAAACTTAGGCGCTAGTATCATTAGCACTACGATCAGGAATTACGGTTGGCTTAGTCGTTACAATACCAGCTTGCAGTTGTAAATCTTCAATCTGTTTTTCTAGTTTTTTAATACGCCGATTCTTTTGCCAATTTCCTACTTGGGCAGGAAACAAACCAATGAGGTAACCCAAAAAGAAAATAACACCCAAAGCAATACCCGGTGATATAGGAACAACTGGGGGAAGCAAAATATTCGTATTTGTTCTATGAACAAAAAACAGGTAAACCGTAAAAGCAATAAGCAAGATAAGTTGAATAATACGTAAGAATTTCACCCAGATCCTCCAAAGGTGTCCTAGGGACTTAGTGAATTTATTTTAACGCACTTTTCTAACTGCTACGTAGCAGGGGATAGAGAAATACGCACAAAGAAACTAATTATAGTATACGTAAAGTTTAGAGGGATGAGCAGTGACTGGAAAGTA
>CAYGTA010000340.1:0-2056 GCA_964352605.1 uncultured bacterium
CGGCAAGGTCGGAATTATAAAGCAGTGCGACATTTATAATTCAGCTTGGTATTAGTTGATAATGGCGAATTGAAAGATGACAAAATCTGAAGCTGTATTGCCTTTACTGTCAGTTACACTCAAGCGTAACTCTAGGCTGTAGTTTCCTTCGTTACTAAAGTCAAAACTGTCTGTTGGTTTCCAGCTTATGCTTGCAGCGTTGCCTATAACAATAGGGCTTGCGTTGTTGAGTTTGGCTGTCCATTGGAAGCTAAGGGGCGTGTCTCCTTCAGGGTCAGTTGCAGTACCAATTAAGCTTAGGTTATCGCCAAGATTAATACTCGAGCCACTTGTTGGGCTGCTTATGTTGACAACTGGGGGCAGGTTAGCGGGTGGGTCTATGACGGTTATGGTTAGTTTTGCGTTTCCTGTTGCGCCTTGTGAGTCTGTGCCTGTTAGCACTATGGTTCTTGTTCCGTTGCTTGTAAAGCTTAGGTCTAACTGGCAGCCTGTTTTGGGTAGACCATCTTTTACAATGCTGCTTGTCCAGACGAGTTGGTTGCAGGCAAGCTTAGCGTCGGGTTCATTTATGTCTAAAGAGCTTGCTTCAAAACTTACCGCTGTGTTTCTAAAAACGGTTGTGTTTGCTAGGGGTTTGATTATGTTGACTTTGGGTGCGCTGTTGACTACGGTTATGGTTACGGTATCGGTACTTGAAACGCCTTTTGAGTCTGTAATGGTTACTTTTATTTCGTGTTGACCGAGTTCTTTAAAGCTGACTCTTGCACCTGGTGTGGTAGCTAGTACACCTTCGCGGTTTGACTCCCATTTGTAATCGCAGCAAAAGAGGTTGGTGCCGTCTTCAGGGTCTGAGCCTATCGCATTTAGGTTGGTTTCGACGGCGAGTTGAATTTCAGCACCGTCACTCGGGTTAACAATTTCTACTTTGGGTGGGCTGTTGTCAGCGCGACCTATTTCACGGCAGGTTTCAAATATTTTTTCACTAAACTGTAAGTCATCTAGCACATCTATACTGTTTATGCCAGCAAATATTTCTATACAGCCTTCGAGTATCCATGTGGGGTCACGTGGTATTTTTCCGTCAATCTTTAAAGATGCTTGCACTTCAGCAAAGGGGCCTAACGCGTCATAAAGAAGTAAGTCAACTTGAGCGCTTATATAGGCTTTTGCTTTGAGTTGTCCTGTAAAATCGGCATCGGTATCTGAAAAGCTAAACTCAGCTTCACTAATATTACTAAAACCACTCGAGTTGTCATAGGCTACGCCGCCAATGAGGTTTGAGTCTTGGGCAGCTGTGAAGGTTGCAACTGCTTTGATTTCTCCATCTATGCCTATGCTTACGGTTAGTACAGGGGTAACCCATACCGGTACAGGGCCAATGGTAAATTTAAAAGATTTAAAGCGATGCGTGAAGAGTTTGATTTCTTTACTTAGGCTATCTTCAAATTCAGCTATAAGCTCGAGTTCTGCGTGTTGTTCTACTCCGACGCGAAATTCTAAGCTGTCTAGGTAGGGGCGTGGTGGGAAGATACCTTCACAGCAGTCAATGTCTATATCTAGGTCGAGTACGGGTTGTATTTCTAAGAGTCCGCTTGCTCTGACTTGGTCGGTTGTGGTGTCTTCATTGCCATCTAAATCAAAGATAACTTCGTCTGTGAAGCTGCGCTTGAATGGGTCTAGGAGGGCTTGGGTGGTTATGCCTGAGTAGTGGCTGGTGGTTGAAATGACATCTTCGGGTTTTAGTTCAAGGTGCGCTCTTAGGCTTCCTTTTTCTATAGCGTCTGTAAGACTGGCTCTTTCGGTTGTGAATAGGGTTTGAGTTGCTTGTTGGTCTATCTGAACGACTTTTCTTAAGAAGCCATTGGGCGCTAGGGGGCTTGGGTCACCGACTAATATATCTCCTATGGCGACTTGGGCAATGACGGCTGAGCCTGTTGCGTAGCTTAAGCTTGTTGCGCTTGCTGCTTGTAAGCCAAGTTGAATGCTTTCATCAAGCACTATGGTGGTATCTGGAATGATAACTTCACTAGTGTTTTCTGTGACTGAGATGGTTAAT
>CAYGTA010000340.1:2156-5475 GCA_964352605.1 uncultured bacterium
CTAAAATGAGGCTTAGTAAAACAAATAATAGGACGACTCTTTGGGGTTTAAAGCTCATTTTGTGCTCCTTTTAGCTACGCCAATGCGTACCTTGAAATTTAACGTAGGGCTAAACTTTGATTGAATGGTTAGAAAAATCACTTTCTTTCCTCCTATAGGGTTTGCCGTGTTTCCTTTGGGCTATCTTTAGAATGCAAAATGACTTCCGTCCACAATCCGTCCAGTGCAAGTCCACACAAAAGATAAGTAAGCGTCAACTGTCATACAATGCAAGCATGAAGCTAAGAACGCTTGGGAAATTACAATTAGAAGAAAGTGATTTCACGAGGCAAAAACCCCTTTTGCTCCTTTGCTATCTTGCTATAGAAGGGCCCCAAAGCAGACGGGTCTTAGCTGACTTATTTTTCTATGAATCAAAAAATCCTCGAGATGCCCTCTCAACCAGCTATCGGCGCCTCAAAAAACTCAACTTAGTAGCTACCGAGAACAATCAAATCTCCACAACGATTGCCTGTGACAGTAACGACCTCTTAAAAGAACTCGAGCAGCACAATTACCAAGCAGCCTTAGGGCTTTATTCAGGTTCTTTTTTAACGGGTTTAGATATTGCTTTAGGTGAAGAGCTTGAAGAGTGGGTGTTCGCAACTAGAGAGTATTTGGCTAGCAATATCAGGCAGGCTCAGTTTGCCTGTGCAGAGCAATTTTTGAAGCAAAATGAGTTTAAAGAAGCCACCCAACTCGTAGAGCAAGCCTTGCGTTTAGAAGGAGCAGCAGAACTCGAGCCTAATGATTATGTGCGTGCTTATGCTGTTTTGTCGCTCACCCAAAGTCCTTTGACAGCTAGCTTAAAAGCTGAAGCTGAGGCTTTTGGCATTGAACTTACGCATACTGCTAAGTCTATACTTAGCAGTGAAAAATCAACGCTTACGCCCCATAATCTGGTGGCAGCATCAAGTTCTTTTGTCGGGCGAGACCCTGAACTTTTAGAGCTAGCTAGCTTAGTCAATGAAACTCACGTTAGACTTGTAACGCTTCACGGGCCAGGAGGTGTAGGCAAATCTCGTTTGGCTACGCAGCTTGCTTTTAATCAGCTTCAAGAAGGCAAGTTTAAAGATGGCATTTTTTTTATTCCCCTTGCAGACCTAAGCCTTACAGAAGCCATACCTAACGCCATTGCCACCACTTTAAACATTAGTTTAACTGCTAAACCTGAAGCACTCGAGCAGCTTATAAGCAGCTTGCAAGACAAACACATGCTCTTAATTTTAGATAATTTTGAGCATCTTATGACTGGGCTTGATTTAGTAGCAACGATGCTTACAAACTGCCCTGCTTTAAAGCTACTTGTAACCTCACGAGAGCGCTTGCAGCTTGAAGAAGAACATATCTTTTCATTATCAGGCTTAGCCTTAAGAACAGACTTAGAAAATTACGACAAAGTCATCTATAGTGACGCTTTGCAGCTACTCAGTCAAAGAGCAAAAAAGAGCAAGCTCGAGTTTGAATTAACATCTGAGTTAATTCCTTACGCCGTTGAGCTTTGTCAGTTACTGGAGGGTTCTCCTTTAGGTATTGAGCTGGCTATGGCTTGGATTAGGGTTATGCCTCTAGAAGAGATTCTTTTAGAGGTCAAAAAGAATAGTGATTTTCTTGAAGCTTCTACTAAAAACAAAATGCTACGTCATAAGAGTTTAAGGGCTGTCTTTGAAAACTCTTGGTGTTTACTTTCAGCCAAAGAGCAACTTGTTTTTGCTAAGCTCTCTGTGTTTAAGGGAGGCTTTAAGCGTGAAGCGGCTTCAAATATTGCGAGTGCTACCTTAACAACGCTTGTAAGTCTCGTTGATAAGTCTTTACTCAAAGCGCTTCCAAATGGACGTTACGCAAAGCATGAAATGTTATATCAGTTTGGTCTTGAAAAGTTAGCTGACCTTGCTGAGCTAAAAGATCAGACTAAGCTTTTACACGCAAGTTATTTTAAAGATTTTGTAGAAAAAGCAAGCTCTGGACTTAGGAGTGAAGAGCAAGCCCTTAATTTAACTCGCATAGCTGAAGAATACGAAAATCTAACTACCGCGTTAAGCTTTTGTTTGACTTCGAAAAATACTCCTTTAGGCTTAGAAATAGTAACTTCACTTGGCTCTTACTGGGAAATGCAAGGTTTGTTTCAAGAAGGTCGAACTTGGTCAAGCAAATATCTTGAACACAGCAAAGCTATTCCTGAGAGCCTCAGCTACGCAAATGCGTTGAGTAATGCAGGTTGGTTAGCCTTTTTGCAAGGTGATTACACACAAGCCACGCTATTTACCAAGAAAAGTTTAACCGTAAGCAAAAAGCTTAACGATTTACAAGGAACCGCTAATTCCCTTTCAGGTCTTGGTATTTTCTTAAGTGATCAAGGTGATCACAAGTCTGCACAAAGTTATTTTGAACAGAGCTTAGCTCTAAATAAAGAGCAAAACGATCAGCAAGGCATTGCAGCTACGCTAAATAATTTAGGTATTCTGCATAGTCACTTAGGTAATTATGCTATTGCAGAAGACTATCATAAACAAAGCTTAAGCTTAAGAAAAGCATTAAAAGATGACAGAGGCATAGGCTTTGCCCTTAACAATCTAGGCTTACTCGCACATCTTCAAAGCCACTTCACAAAAGCCGAACTGCTTTATCTAGAAGCACTCGGCATCAAACAAAAGTTAGCTGATACGCACGGTGTTGCAGGCACACTCGATAATTTAAGCATCATCTCAGCCGAACTCGGCAACTATGAAAAAGCCCAAACTTACTCTTTTGAGTCGCTAAATAGCATGCTCGAGCTTGCTGATAATCGTGGTATTGCTAACTGCTTGCAAAATATTGCCTCACTAAGACTATTTGAAGGTGACCTAAAATTAGCATGCATTCTTTGGGCTGCAGCCGAAGCACTAAGGGAATCTCTGGGCATTCCTTTAAACTCTCATGACCTTAGCAAGACCTTGAGTAATAAACTAGAAACTGCACGTGAAACGCTAGGCGATAAGGTTTTTAATGACTACTGGAGTACCGGTAAGCACCTCTCTTTAGAGCAAGCAGTTGCTTATGCATTGCCTAAAGACGAAGTACAGTCTGCCATTACGCAAACATCGAAAAATTACTAATACTAAACTGATTTAATCGTGTCATAAGACTGAGTGAGTCAGAGCGTACTCCCCAAAGCTGTCTCGACTACGTCGGCAAGGTCGGAATTATTTGCAGTTCCATGAAACATTGCACCCTTGGCTGAGTTGGTTTGTTTTTATACTATTTCCGTTTACTTTATTAATAAAGTAAACGCGATCTTGGA
>CAYGTA010000341.1:0-3197 GCA_964352605.1 uncultured bacterium
ACTGAAATCCGGACAAAACGCTGCATATTCAAAATAAAAAAGGTGTATTCCGCTTTTTAGGGCCGAAAACATAAAGCTAAATAGGCATCACCATGTTTTATAGCAGTTTTTAAGTTGAATACACCATCGACTTAGCGCATCTGTTTTTACTCACCCAGTTCGGCATTTAAAATGCGGTAGCATTTTATTGCATTTCAAATAACTATTGCAGCATTAACTTTTCGTACTCATTCTTAATCCCCTTATACTAAACTCACTCAGTCTGATGACACGATTAAATTAGTATAGTAGTATTAAGCGTATTATCGGACTTGGTATAAGTATCTGAGTCTTATCCGCTTCTGACAAATTAATTTAAATTCTAATTTACTACGCTTTTAAACCTAGCTGCCGAATAATGGTTTCCGTGTCATAGACGCAGCCTCCCCATGTTCCACCACTTACTGCCTGTAAGGCAGCCCATAATTTTGTATCGTTTGGTAATTTTGGGTCAGCTTTTAAATCGGGTCGTAATTCTCGTGCATCTAAGATAGCTTTTGCCTCTTCAGGGCTTAAGGTTTTACCTTCAACAGCAATTAAGTCAAGACTACCTGAGCATTTCGCAGCATCAACTTGAATGCGTAGGGTATCACCCTCTAAAACCTTGCCAATAGGACCACCTGCTAAGCCTTCAGGACCAACATGCCCCACGCAAGCACCTGTAGAAACCCCAGAAAAACGAGCGTCGGTAATGAGTGCAACTTCTTTGCCGAAGGGTAAGTGCTTTAAGGCGGAGGTAACCTGATAGGTTTCTTCCATACCTGTACCCATAGGCCCAACACCACAAAGCACAAGAATATCACCAGCCTTAACGACCCCTTGTTTAATAGCCGCCATTGCATCTTTTTCATGCGTGAACACTCGAGCTTTTCCTGTTTTGCTGTAGTTGCCTTGGGCATCTAGCACACTTGGGTCTATGGCGGTGCTTTTTACTATGGCGCCTTCGGGGGCTAGGTTGCCTGTTAAAAATGAAACGGTTGAGCCTAAGCCTAGTGATGCTGATTTTTCTGCAGAGAAAATAACGTCATCGGCATTTATGCCATCATGTTCTTTTAATAGTTCTTTAAATTTTGTTCTGCGTTCTGAGTTTTCCCAAGCATCTAGTACAGCCTCTAGGGGCTCACCTGTTGCGCTTAGTGCCGTTAAGTCTAAAAGATTTAAAGCTCGTAAGTGCAGCATGACTTCGGGTACACCGCCTGCTAAAAAGACGCGAACTGTTGAATGATCAACAGGGCCATTGGGTAAGACACTCACTAAGCGTGGGGTTTGTTGATTAATTTTACGCCAGTCTTGCACTGTGGGGCGTTTTAGGCCAGCTGCGTGAGCAATAGCTGGAATGTGTAGTAATAGATTGGTGCTACCCCCAAAGGCTGCGTGCACAGTCATGGCGTTCTGCAAACTTGCTTGTGTCAAAATGTCGCGTGTAAACAAACCATCGCGTTCTCGCTGCGCTAGCACAAGGGCTGATCGTTTTGCGGCTTCTCGCCATACTGCTTGACCAGAAGGTGTAAGGGCAGTGTGAGGAAGCGCCAAACCAAGGGCTTCAGCAACAACTTGTGAGCTTGCAGCTGTACCTAAAAACTGACAGCCACCCCCTGATGTTGCGCAGGCACGGCAGCCCAGCTCACTTGCTTCTTCTAAGCTAACCATGTTGTGTGCGTAGCGGGCACCAAGTGTTTGTACCTTACCGGCATCTTCACCTTTCTGGGGTGGCAAAGTTACACCACCCGGAACAATAAGGGTGGGTAAATCAGAAGTGCCAGCGAGCGCCATCATCATGGCAGGAAGGCCCTTATCGCAAGTGGCTATGCCCAGCACGCCCTTAGCGGTGGGTAAAGAGCGAATGAGTCGCCGAAACACGGTAGCTGCATCATTACGGTAGGGAAGACTGTCAAACATGCCAGTTGTACCCTGACTACGCCCATCACACGGGTCACTACAGTAAGCAGAAAAAGGCAAGCCATCATTCGCGGCAAAGGTGTTCGCAGCTTCACGAACCAAGGCATCTAACTCCCAGTGCCCGGTGTGGTAACCCAGCGCAACAGGCTTACCATCAGCTTCTCTTAAGCCACCAGCTGTACTTAAAATCAAAAAAGCCTTATTAAGCACCTCACTGACCTTCCAGCCCATACCTGCATTTTGACTAAGACCAAAAAGATCCCCACTAGGAGACTCGAGTAAGTGCTTAGGGGTTAACGGCAAGCTACCTTCAGGCCCAACAGCAGTCGTTTGAACCTCATAAGTGTCACTATTTAGCGGGGCAAATGGGTCAACTGTACTAGCCATGACGACCCCTTGAAAAGCTCGAGCTTCTTAAACTCGAGTTGTTGCTTTTACATTGCATGTAATGGAGTGCTTGCATATAGACCCTTTCTAGGTGTTGCGTTTGGCATAGTTTATGCTTTAGCCTAAGCTTATGCTTAAGTTTTGAATTAAAGCTAGAATAGGTGCAACTAGCTTTTAAGGAGGCTTTTGTGGGAGACATTGTAACCTTTCCTAGTAACGGTGCTACAGCAACTGGGTACTTAACAGGTACAGATCAAAAAGGACCCGGCATTATAGTGATTCAAGAATGGTGGGGACTCAATGACAACATTAAAGCCATAGCTGACCGATTTGCAAATGAAGGCTTTGTTGCTTTAGCCCCAGACCTATACCACGGAGAAGTCACCACCGCACCAGATTCCGCAAGACGCCTTGCCATGAATTTAGAAATGACGCAAGCAGCTAAAGACATGAGTGGCGCAGTTGATTTCTTAGCAACAAAAGCCAGCAGCAAAGCTTTAGGTGTGGTTGGATTTTGTTTAGGTGGAGGCTTAGCCTTAAGCTTAGCTGCTCAAAGACCTGATGTAATTAAGGCAGCTATTCCTTTTTACGGCTTACCCCGTCAACCCGAAGATCTTGACTGGTCAGCTATGACTGCACAAGTGCAAGGACACTACGGCGCACTAGACCAAGGTGTAAGTCCAGAACGCGTAAAAGCCTTCGAAAAACAATTACTCGAGCTTGGTAAAAAGGTTGATATTACGATTTATGAAGAGGCTAATCACGCGTTTTTTAATGAAGGTTCAAAAGCTTATCATCCTGACATTGCCGACTTGGCTTGGCAAAAAAGCATAAGGCATTTTAAAGATATTCTTGGCTAGTAGGTACAAATA
>CAYGTA010000341.1:3297-5472 GCA_964352605.1 uncultured bacterium
CAAATAGCTTTCAAAACCCAAGATATAGCTAATACATAATCTTTTAATGATTCACTGTAACGCTATATGCTCTTGAATTTGTCTTTTTAAACGTCTCATAATAGCAGCCATACCTCTTAACCTTAAAGGGGAAATAATCTCAGCAAGACCCATATTGTTATAAAAGGTATCAGGAACAGCCAGAATTTCAGCAGCAGATAAACCACTTAAGCCAACCGATAAAATACCTGCAAATCCTCGTGTGGTAGGTGCTTCAGGTGGTGCATCAAAATGAAATACAACCTCATTATTATCTTTAAACTCAGTAATTAAGAAAAAAGGTGTTTGGCACTCATCCACCCGCTCCATTTTGTCCTGCTGTCCTTGCAAATAATCAGGTAACGCAGGCACCTTTTTGCTGTATTCCAAAAGCAGCGGCACGCGTAACGACTTAGGGGCAGATGTAAACTCAGTAACAACTCTTTCTAACGAACTAGGCATAGACATAAGCCTAATCATAAGACCCAATCCAGTAAAAACCTGCAAACCACCTTGCAATAGCGGCAAACAAAGCCAAAGTGTAAAAAACGCGTTGACCCTAAAGCTAAAAGCCTGATAGACTCATAGGCGCTCAAAAGCCTTTCAGGAGAGGTGTCCGAGTGGTTGAAGGAGCACGCCTGGAAAGCGTGTATGTGGGGTAACTTGCATCGAGGGTTCGAATCCCTCTCTCTCCGCCAGAGAAAATAAGATTCGCATTTCCATAAACAGGAATGCGAATTTTTTTGTGTTGTTAGAATTTTTATGAGGCTTGAAGTTGTTGTCGACTATGTTTGCAAAAGACTGACTTAGTCCATGTGGTCGGGTGTCAGTATTTTGGGCAATTGTTTTTACGCTGGTGCAGAGGTTGCGCCAGCATCAGCTACCATCTGAGGAAGGTATTGTTGTGCTTGAAAGAGGTTCATGCCACTTTTAACTAAATCGACTAGCTTACCCATGGTCGCTTCTTCTTCAACTTGTTCACTAATGAACCATTGCAGGAACTGCAACCCTCGGTAATCCTTGTGTTCAGCTGCAATTGCAGCCATCTCATTAAATTGCTGAGTAACCTTTTGCTCAGATGTCTGAGCACTCGAGATTGCCTCCAAAGCATCCTTAAAGTCTGTGCTTGCTTCTGTAACAGCTGGTAGCTTAATATCTGCATCATTATCAATGAGGAAGTTAAGTATTTTCATGCCATGCATACGCTCTTCGTCAGATTGTTGAAAGAAAAAGCCAGCCCATTCATCTAAGCTTTGTTTGGCAAAGTAAGTTGCAATGGCAAGATAATGATTGCTAGCTGAAAACTCAGAGGCAATTTGATTGTTTAGAGCTTCTGCGAGTGGTTTTGTTAACATAAGTATTCTCCTAGAGAGTGAATTGAGTAGTTATGTGATGTTCACAATATTGCGCATACGTTTTCTAATGTAGCTTAATAGTTGCAATAGATGAGCTGGCTTAGCGCAGGCTTCATCAAGTGCAAGAAAAAGCTAGATTTAAGCTACTTTAGGAATTGTTGAGTATTAATTAAGATTATGCAATTAAAGCCCTTAAAATTATTGCTCTATAGCTAAGCCAGCTTGCTGCCAAGCAAGGGTTCCACCCTGCACATTACGAATGTCTTCAAGCCCTGCATTTAAAAGAATATTACTTGCAGTGGTTGACCTGTTACCTGAGCGGCATATCACATAAATAGGTTTATCAGTTGGAACTTCAGAAATGCGAGACTCGAGTTCCCCTAGAGGTATGAGGGTAACGCCGGGTACATGTCCTTCGTCGTATTCCCATTGTTCTCTGACATCTATTACTACGTAATCACCTTGTGCGTTTGCAAGATCGGTAACGCTTACATTTTGCACGCTAGCTCGAGCGGTACTGCCAAAAGGCCATGCGAAAACGACGATGAAAAGTGCAATTATGCCTAAGGCAGTGCCTATGACTAGCCATTGATTATTGCTTTGCTTAAGTTTTTTTTGTTTAGCCATTGTGACTCCTAGTGTAAAAGACTATTACGAGTTTAACTGTGCCGTACTTTGAAATGCCATTAAATGCTTTTGGCAATCATCTTGGCTGTAATCATGGGTTTAGCTGCATCATCTGAAGCTTCAGGGGTAACACTATTCGATTGAAGCTCGAGTTTTTTTAGGGCTTGTTGTATGG
>CAYGTA010000342.1:0-5430 GCA_964352605.1 uncultured bacterium
CCTTGGGACCTTCTCCAGCCCCAGGATGTGACGAGCCGACATCGAGGTGCCAAACACCGCCGCCGATATGAACTCTCGGGCGGTATCAGCCTGTTATCCCCAGGGTAACTTTTATCCGTTGATCGATGGCCCTTCCACAAGGTACCACCGGTTCACTAGAACCAACTTTCGTTCCTGCTCGACATGTACGTCTCGCAGTCAAGCTCCCTTATACTCTTACGCTCTTCGCATGATTTCCGACCATGCTGAGGGAACCTTTGTGCGCCTCCGTTACAATTTAGGAGGCGACCGCCCCAGTCAAACTACCCACCTAACACTGTCCCTCTTCCGGATAACGGAAGCAGGTTAGAAGGCCAAATCAATCAGGGTGGTATTTCACATTGTGACTCCACGAAGCCTAGCGGCCTCGCTTCACAGTCTCCCACCTATACTACACAGATTAATCCAGACGTCAATATCAAGCTATAGTAAAGCTCCATGGGGTCTTTTCGTCCTGCTGCGGGTAGGCCGCATCTATACAGCCAATTCAATTTCACCGAGTCTCTGGTTGAGACAGCGCTCCAGTCGTTACACCATTCGTGCAGGTCAGAACTTACCTGACAAGGAATTTCGCTACCTTAGGACCGTTATAGTTACGGCCGCCGTTCACTGGGGCTTCAATTCGCAGCTTGCACCGCTCCTCTTAACCTTCCAGCACCGGGCAGGTGTCACACCCTATACGTCCCCTACTCGGGTTTGCAGAGTGCTGTGGTTGTGGTAACCAGTCGCTAGAGCCAATTTACTGTGCCTGCTTCCCGCAGATATAAATACCAACGGTACACGCAGGACCCCTTCTCCCGAAGTTACGGGGCTATTTTGCAGAGTTCCTTAACCAGAGTTCTCTCGCGCGCCTTAGTGCATTTACACTCGCCTACCTGTGTCGGTTTTGGTACTGGCACTCTTACTTCAACGTTTAGAGGGTTTTCTTGGCACCATGGAGTCAACCAGTTATCAGTCCCTTGGGACCTTCCCGACATACGTCACTGTATTGCGTGGCGGATTTTCCTATCCTCGCCAGCTTCGCATGCCGCCGGGCATAGCCGTAGCTCCGGTTGGCCTATCCTAATGCGTCACCCCATCACTCCATAAAAGTGGTGCAGGAATATTAACCTGCTGTCCATCGACTACGCCTTTCGGCCTCGCCTTAGGTCCAGACTAACCCTGGGAAGACGAACTTTACCCAGGAACCCTTAGGCTTACGGCGGAAAAGATTCTCACTTTTCTTATCGTTACTCATTCCTGCATTCGCACTTCTGATACCTCCACTGCTCCTTACGGTACAGCTTCAACGGCCTACAGAACGCTCCCCTACCCACGCACACTAATGTGTACATGCCGCAGCTTCGGTGTACAGCTTAGCCCCGATCATCTTCGGCGCAGGGACGCTCGACTAGTGAGCTATTACGCACTCTTTAAAGGAATGGCTGCTTCTAAGCCAACCTCCTAGCTGTTCTAGCGTCTCTACATCCTTAACCACTTAGCTGTAACTTAGGGACCTTAACTGGCGGTCTGGGTTGTTTCCCTCTTGTCTGCGAAAGTTAGCTCACGCAGACTGACTCCCGGGGTTTAAACCTATGGCATTCAGAGTTTGATAGGGTTTGGTAAGCTGGTGAGCCCCCTAGCCCAATCAGTGCTTTACAACCATAGGTGAACCCCCGAGGCTAGCCCTAAAGCTATTTCGGGGAGAACCAGCTATCTCCAGAATCGGTTAGCTTTTCACTCCTAACCACAGCTCATCACAACAGTTTTAAACCTGAACGTGTTCGGTCCTCCACTTCCTGTTACGGAAGCTTCAACCTGGCCATGGCTAGCTCTTCTGGTTTCGGGTCTACTACATGCACCTAAACGCGCTATTCACGCTCGCTTTCACTTCGCCTCCGCCTATCGGCTTAAACTTGGTACATCCAGTAAGTCGCAGGATCATGCTTCAAGAGGCACGCCACCACCCTGTACAAGTACATAGGGCTGTGACTGCTTGTAAGCGTACGGTTTCAAGGTCTATTTCACTCCCCTCACGGGGTGCTTTTCACCTTTCCCTCACGGTACTGGTTCACTATCGGTCAGTCGGAATATTTAGCCTTACGGGGTGGTCCCCGCAGATTCACTCGAGGTTTCACGTGACTCGAGTTACTCAGGTGCTGACTAAGCCTCCATTGTTTTCGCATACAGGACTTTCACCTACTATGGTGCGCCTTTCCAGTGCGCTTCTGCTAACAATTCGGGTCCATGTTGTCAGTCCTACAACCCCCTTTCCCGTAGGAAAGAGTTTGGGCTAATCCGCTTTCGTTCGCCACTACTTACGGAATCGAGGTTTCTTTATTTTCCTCTAGGTACTTAGATGTTTCAGTTCCCTAGGTTCCCTTCACATAGCCTATGTATTCAGCTATGGATACTAGAGGTTCGCTCTAGTGTGTTCCCACATTCGGAAATTTCTGGGTCAAAGTTTGCTTCCAACTCACCAGAACTTATCGCAGGTAGCCACGTCCTTCATCGGTTCGACTGCCAAGGCATCCACCGTACGCCCTTATTAACTTAACCTTTTGTTTCAAAAGGACCGAAGTCCTTTAAGAAAGTAAGGTATTCTTTTTTGTATAAATGGTAGTTACATCAGACACGCGATCTTGTTTAAATGGTTTAAAAAACTATCTAAATTTTGACCACATTTAACTTTCAAATTAGTAACAAAAGCTACTAATTATCTAGCATTTTTTGGATGTTCTTTCACTTCTATTTGCTTGTCATGGTTCTCGCTGCTCTCTCGAGCGGCAAACGAAAGTATATACCTATTTTCGAGGTCATGTCAACCCCCCAGTTACGAACTCTTCGAAAAACAGCTCTAAAATCAGTCATTTTCAGCCCTTAAAGCCATTTCAAACACCGATAAAACCTGACGATGAGAGTAGTTTCAGGCAATAAGGAAAAGCTAACAAAGCAGCTACGGATTTAATCAAGAATGTTGACAAAAAGAAATCAAGATTACAATTTAAGCTCGAGTGCCAAATCTATAAGTGACGCTGGCATTTTGACATAATCAGAATCTTGAACTAAGAAAACTTTCATATGCTTTATATTCAAAACAGCTCATTCACAAAAATGAATTCTTTTAACATATCAGTCGCTAGCATTTGTTAGGCTAATAGCATCATGCAAAAGATACCCGAACCCCAAACCGAAAAAACCGCTGTATCTTTTTTTAATCGTGAGTTATCTTGGTTAAAATTTAACCAACGCGTCTTAGAAGAAGCGCAAAACGAACAAAACCCTCTTTTAGAAAGACTCAAATTCTTAGCCATCTTTAGCTCTAACTTAGATGAATTTATGATGATTCGTTACGCAGGCCTAAAAGAACAAGTTGATGCCGGTATCGATAAATTAAGTTTTGACGGCATGACACCCCAAGAACAAGTTACTGCCATATCAGAAGCACTCCACAAAATCATCTTGGAGCACCGAAAGCTACTAAGTAAAACCGTACTACCAGAACTCGAGCGTGCTGGCATAGCTTTAATACCTATAGATAAGCTAAGTAACCCTGAACATAAAGCAGTTGAAGCCTTTTTTCATTCTGAGTTATTTCCCGTCTTAACACCCTTAGCTGTAGATGTAAGTCATCCTTTTCCGAGGCTACCCAACTTAAGCTTCACTTTTTTACTTGAAGTTATAGATGAAGCTCATAGCGAAGCTAACCTAGCCCTTGTGCAAGTACCCAATGTTCTACCAAGATTCTTTCCATTACCCGGCAAGTCACACCGATTTGTCGTTATTGAAGACATCTTAGAGCACTATGTAGGGGAACTCTTCCCAGGTTACAGCGTCACTCGAGCGCACCCTTTTAGAGTAACTCGAAATGCAGACTTTGAAATTGCCGAAGATGAAGCAGATGACTTATTACAAGCCATAGAAGACGAAGTAAGACAAAGACGCTGGGGTGACCCCGTCAGACTCGAGTTAAGCAGCAGCATGCCAAAAAAGTGGAAGCGTTACTTAACCAAGACGCTCGACTTAAGCAATGAGGATGTTTATGAGATTCCTAATCATCTTAATGTTTCTGCCTTTATGGAGCTAACCTCGTTAGATATTCCTGAACTGAAATACCCACCTTTTGTAAGTCGCTTACCGTCAGAGTATCGCAATGAAAAAAGTATTTTTGATGCCATTAGTAAAGAAGATATTTTGATTCATCATCCGTTTCATGCTTTTGACGCTGTTTTAGATTTAATAGATGAAGCTGCCTCTGACCCAAATGTTTTAGCCATAAAGCAAACTCTTTACCGTGTTGGGCGGCAATCGCCTATAGTGGCAGCCTTAATGAAAGCTGCAGGGAATGGCAAGCTTGTTACCGCACTCGTAGAACTAAAAGCTAGATTTGATGAAGAGAACAATATTGTCTGGGCAAGAGAGTTAGAGCGTGCAGGCGTACACGTTGTTTATGGCTTTCCTGAACTCAAAACACACTGTAAAACCTTACTCATTGTAAGGCGCGAAGGTAATGAAATAAAACGCTATGTGCACTTAGGTACAGGTAATTACAATAGAAGTACTGCCAGTATGTACACCGACTTAGGCTTACTCACCTGTAACCCCGAAATTGCCGCAGACGCCTCTGAACTCTTTAATTACCTAACAGGCTTTAGTAAACAAAAAAGCTGGCGTAAACTCTGGATAGCCCCAGAAACCCTAAAAACAGAAACCATTAACGCCATAAATAAAGAAAGAGACATCGCAGCTTCAGGTCAAGATGCCCACATTATTGCCAAAATGAACTCACTGGTTGACCCTGATGTCATAAGAGCCCTTTACGAAGCCTCACAAGCAGGCGTGCACATTCAACTACTCATTAGAGGCATTTGTTGTTTAAAACCTGGCGTCAAAGGCCTAAGTGAAACCATACAAGTACGATCTATCATAGGACGCTTTTTAGAGCACTCAAGAATCTTTTACTTTAAACACGCAGGCCTAGACAGTTTGTACATTGGTTCCGCAGACTGGATGCAACGCAACCTCACCAGACGCGTAGAAGCTCTTTTACCCATAGAAGACCCAAAACTGAAAGACAAAATTATGGCGATATTAGAACTCTATTTAAGAGATAACGAAAAAGCTCGAGTGCTTAGTAGTGATGGGGTTTATGCAAAACCTAAACGACAACCGGGGCAGCATAAACTCAATGCACAGGAGCGCCTCTTGGAGTTATCTGCACGCCGTCTTGCAGAAATGATGTAGCACCCAAGATGTCTTAGCTGTAATCAATTCATAACTTTTATTTATCATCCTGTGATTAAAATTCAGGATGATAAAAATAATTCAAACTAAAAAACGAAGTATATACACATTTTATACTAATACTATTTCCGTTTACTTTATTAATAAAGTAAACGCGATCTTGGATCG